>NZ_BSBO01000015.1:0-75814 GCF_027924685.1 Sellimonas catena | reverse complement strand
TCCTGTCTGTAAAGAGAAAAGAGCATGCAGTAAATCACGGCATACTCTCATCATTCTTCTGATCCATCTATTCTTACTATCTGCTTTTTTCTTTCAATCTCAAGCATTTATAAAATGTTGCTCTACACCAGACGGCTTCTTATGCCTCCCAGGCGTACATCAATCACTTCATACCCCTGTGGTTTACATTCATCCATCCAGAGTTCTTCCCTCATGCTGTGCAGTTCCTCCAGAAGAGCAAGACATGCCGGGATCCGTTTCTCAGCCCAGATGCGAAGCCGCTCCCGGTCCTGATTGTCATAATCGGACTTTAATTCCAGCCCCATCTCCGCTTTCTCAGCCAGAAACGCTGCCAGCTTCTGATAATAAGCAAACAGTTTCCGGACTCTTGGCGGCTGTTCTTTTGCAAGGCACTGCTCCAGCTTTTCTACAAGCTCATGATAATGTTCTTTGAGTCCTTTTCCTTTGAACTGTCCGTCAAATATTCCAAGCATCGGATCCTGGTAAAGAGCCAGCTTGGATGGATTGGCCGACTTGAGGTTGTGCGGATCCTCCGGCTGGAAATTGTCAAACCGGTCAAGAAGCATAATATCTTCACTGTCAATACCAAACAGCTCCTTCATTCTGTCCTGAAGCCGTTCTTTCGTCACTTCTTTTTCGTAGGCACACTCGGCAAAATATGTTAAGGAAAGCAGGCAGGTTTCCATCGGTGTTTCAGCCCCGTCGTCCTGCCACAGGGTGCAGAACCATTTGTCCGCCCCTGCTTCTTTCATCACTTTCGTTCCTACTCGTGTCGTTTCCAAGGCTCTTGAATAATTCGGCGCAATTCCGTTCCATGTCCATCCCCCTCCGGCAAAATACATGTTGTCGGAAAGTTTTCCGTGAAGATGTACCATCTTCCTGTATACATCCTCGGACGCATTATAGTAATCCCAGTATACGAGCGTAAGATCCCTGTCCGGTTTGTCCTTCTCCTGCCATTCATAGTCCTCGGAAACACTGTAGTAACCTCCATCCTCAGATGCCAGCATGAAATACATATCACTCCAGATCATCGGATCAAAATCGTATTTCCGGCAGATTTCGCATACCCGGTCCAGATGCTCTTTCATAATTCCGGTACGGTCCTGATAGCCGTTCTTTCTCAGATAATTTCCAAGCCCCAGCTGAAATGCCTCATCCATTCCGATGTGAATCCGCCTTCCTGAAAACGAAGTCCTTACAGAACGGATCATGTCTTCTAAGAATTCATATACTGCAGGTTCTCCCACAAGAAGGATATCCCCATTGTCCCGCATCTTTTCCGTAACCGGCCACCTGAGAAACATCCTCATATGTGCAAGTGTCTGTATACACGGAACCAGTTCAATCCCGAACTTCGCGGCATACCGCTCAATCTCCCGGATTTCTTCTTTCGTATATCTTCCCCTGAGCGCCCCGAAATGAGGATGTTTTGGGATCTCATATGTATCTTCCGTATAAAGAAGAAGATCATTCATTCCCAGAAGTGCCAGATACTCAATATACCGTTTTACTGTCGTGGCTTTAAGCACCCCGTTTCTGGAACAATCAAACATCGTTCCAAGCCGGCTCGTGTATGCTGCCTCTGAATAGGAAATATCTTCCCCGGGATGCCCCAGAACCATTCCAAGCGCCCGGTAATACTCAACATCCTGATGGTACTGAATTTTGACATTGTTTCCATATTTCAGCACCTTCAATCCGGATTTTTCCGTATACTCTGGATAAATTACCAGTTCTTCTCCCGGTGCTTCCGGAAAATGCTTCAGCAGAATCTCCGAAGTCTCCTGAAATTTTAAGTCCTTTACAATCAGTTTCATATCGTCCTCCTGTTATCCTTTAGACCTTCGAACCATTTCTCCGTACGAACTGCTTCGAAAGAAAAATATCCGAATACAAAGGGGATTATAAATGCGAGTAAAATATTACTGTCATTTCATTTTACCCCCCCCCCGGTATTTTTTGTCAAGTTATATCAAAAATTCTTAATTATCCATCTTATTTATCGCTTAGACTCACAAATATATGATACACTGTCTGTACTATGATTGGAAGGGGATGGACGTTATGAATATCATCTGGTCAAAATATATACAGGGAGTAAAAACTTTATATTTTTCCCGCAGATTACGGTTTCATGACATGTTTGCAGAACAGTATCAGGCACTGTTTGACTTGAGTAAAGAGAAGCAGCTCAAAATTCTGGAAATCGGCTGCGGCCCGGGTGCTCTGGCCGGTGCTCTTCACCGTTGGTACCCGAACGCAGAGATTACCGGGCTGGATCGTGACAGTGCATTTATCCAGTTTGCCGGAGAGCATGAACCGGGAATCTCATTTGTTGAAGGGGATGCCGCAAAACTTCCTTATCCGGACAATACCTTCGATGTCACGATTTCCTATACAGTCAGTGAGCATATTGAGCCTTCCGTCTTCTTTCAGGAGCAGCTTCGGGTACTGAAACCAGGTGGAGTCTGTCTTGTGCTTTCCTCCCGTAAAGGAATTACGGTTCCCGCGCCCGCCATTTCCGATAGCGACCGCGAACAGAATTTCTGGGACAAAGCCAGGAAATACGATCATACAAGGGAGCAGTATGAAATCTGCCGCTATCCGATGAGCGAAGCCGAATTACCGCTTGCAATGGAATCCTATGGTTTTCGACAGATTTGCACAGGATTTGTAACAGTCAATCTGACACCTGACAATCCAGATATTCCATCCTCACTGGCTTATGATATGATTAACGCATCCCGCCAGACGGAACTGGATTCTATTGAGTCTGTATATCATTCTATACCTGAACACGTCTCACCCGAAGAACGGGATGAAATGATACAGCTTATCAATGGAAAATATGATCATCGGCTCCGCCAGTACGATCAGGGTGAAAAACAGTGGGATACAAACGTGTCTCTTATCATGGTCGTGCGAGGAGTAAAATGAGCCGGAAGACACTAAAAAGGGAGCCCTGCTTACGCACCCTTCGTGCAAAACAAGGCTCCCTTTTTCTGCTTTATTTTATTATCCGGTCTGCTATCCAGTTCTCAATCTCTTCAAAGACCTGCATCCGGTCTTCTTCATGCAGGATTTCGTGCCGGTCGTCCGAATACAGCCGGATCGTCGTATCTGAAATTCCTGCCTTCCGGAACTGTTCGTATACTTTCCACACTCCGGCTCCGAAATCACCTACCGGATCTTTTGCCCCGGATACAAAAAACACCGGCAGATCTTTCGGTATCTCTTGCACGCCTTTTTTCGTCAGTGTCCGCATACCGCGGAACATCTGACGGTAACCGCTTACCGTAAACAGGAAACCGCAGAGTGGATCTGCTTCGTACCGTGTCACATTTCCCTCATCTGCGGAAAGCCATTCCCGTCCGGTCTTTCCCGGTTCAAATTCTTTGTTATAACTTCCAAACGCCATGCTGTCCACCAGCCGGCTCCGATAATGGTCTCCACGAAATCTGCTGATCAGGCTGCACAGAATCTCTCCTGCCAGAAGCAGCGGGTACGGCTGATACCCGGTCCCCATGATAACGGCTCCATCAAGTTCACTTCCATATTTCTGGATATACTGCCGCAGTAGAAAAGATCCCATACTATGCCCGATCATAAAATACGGGCAGTCCGGATATCTCTTCTTTGTCGCCAGATACAATTTTCGGATATCTCCAATGACACATTCATTTCCCTGCTTCTCCGGGAAATAGCCGTAGTCTTCCTCCGAAAAAATGGATTTCCCATGCCCCAGATGGTCGTGTCCGGTGACATAATATCCCTTCCCGCAAAGCCAGAGCGCAAATTCTTCGTACCGGTCAATATATTCTGCCATGCCGTGGCAGATCTGGATCACCGCTTTCACCTTCCGGCTCTCCGGCTTCCACGCCACGGCATGAATCTTTGTCCTTTTGTCACAGGATAAGTAAAAAGTTTCCCTTTTCATTCACATCCTACCTGTCTTCCAGTTTCACATATTCCTTATGTCCCGCCAGTGCTTTGTAAGCCGGACGGATAATCTTATCTACATTTTTCAATTCTTCAAGACGATGTGCGCTCCATCCGACAATACGTGCCGCTGCAAAGATTGGTGTATAGAGTGCAGGCGGAAGATCCAGCATACTGTATACAAGGCCGCTGTAGAAGTCCACATTGGCATTAACACCTTTGTAGATCTTTCTCTTCTCCCCGATGATCTGCGGGCCAAGGCGCTCCACGAGTTCATAAAGTGCATACTCTTTTTCGTATCCTTTTTCTTTGGCAAGTTTCTCCACAAATACTTTGAAGATCTCTGCTCTTGGGTCGGAAATCGAGTAGACTGCATGTCCCATTCCGTAAATCAGTCCCTTTTTATCAAAGGCCTGCTTATCCAGAAGCCGTGACAGGTAGTCTCTTACTTCGTCCTCGTCCGTCCAGTCTTTCAGATGGCTCTTCATATCCTCAAACATCTGCACAACCTTGATATTGGCCCCGCCGTGTTTTGGTCCTTTCAGAGACGCCATCGCCGCTGCCATCGTAGAATAGGTGTCTGTTCCTGATGAGGTAACGACATGTGTTGTAAAGGTAGAATTGTTACCACCGCCATGATCCATATGAAGCACAAGTGCCATATCCAGAATTCTTGCCTCCAGATCCGTATATTTCCGGTCTTCCCGAAGCATCATCAGGATGTTCTCCGCTGTGGAAAGCTCCGGCTTCGGCGCATAGATAAAAAGATCTTCTCCCATCTTATAATTATACGCATGATAGCCGTACACCATCAACATAGGGAACTGGCTGATCAGATTGAGACACTGTCTCAGTACATTCGGAATACTTGTATCATCCGCCTTGTCATCGTAAGAATACAGCTGAAGAATGCTCCTGGAAATACTGTTCATCATATCAGGGCTTGACGCTTTCATGATCACGTCCCGCACGAAATTCGGCGGAAGCGTTCTTCTCTCTACCAGAAGTTCATGAAAATCTTCCAGCTGCTTTTCTGTCGGCAGTTCTCCGAACAGAAGCAGATATGCAATCTCCTCGAAGCCATAATGATTCGAAGCCAGAAATCCTCCCACCAGATCTTTAATATTATATCCCCGGTAGTAGAGGCTTCCCGGGCAAGGTACTTCTTTTCCGTCCACAATCTCTTTTGCATGAACATCCGAGACATTTGTAAGTCCGGCAAGAACACCTTTTCCGTTTAAATCACGCAGTCCTCTTTTTACCTCGTATTTGGTAAAAAGTTCTTTGTCGATTGCGTTGTTCTTTTCACTCAAATCGGCAAGTTCCTGAATTTTCGGTGTAATCTCAAATAACGCTTCGTCTACTGTTTTGGCCATAAGCTGCTCCTCCTTTACGTCTTGATTTTATGTCAGAGTCCTAGTTTGACGATGGGAAATACGGTCTTAATACACCTGCCACGTTACTCAGCGGCATCGTCTGAAGCCAGACATGTCCCGGTCCCGTAACCACCGTGTTAAACAGGCCTTCTCCTCCAAATACCATATTTTTAATGCCAGGGACGGTCTGAATCTCGATTCCGCAGGAAGCCGACATTGCAGCCAGGTATCCGGTATCAATAACAATCTGCTGATCCGCCCTGAGTTCGTACTCTACCACATGTCCGTCAAACTCGGCAAAAACGATCCCCTGTCCTGACACTCTCTGCATGATAAAACCTTCACCTCCGAAAAGTCCTGAAGCCACCTTTTTCTGGAAATGGATACTCAGTTCCACTCCAGCCTCAGAGGCAAGAAATGCGCTTTTCTGCAGAATATACTCCTGGCCCGGGCCGACTTCAAATGCCTTGATCGAGCCAGGAAAACTGGATGCAAACGCAATCATGCCGTTTCCATGCTCTGCAGTATAAACATTCTGGAAAATCGAATCTCCGGAAAACATTCTTCCAAATGCCTTTCCAATACCTCCGCGGGCTCCGGATTCCATCCGCATATTCGGTGACATCCAGCTCATCGCGCCCCGCTCTGTCACCATCTTTTCACCATCTTCCAGGTGGCAGATTACTACCGGCAGTGTCTCTCCCTTAATCTCATAACGCATCTCATTACCTCCTTTTCTGTGCTTTTATGCAAGCATCTCATTAATTTTATTGGCAAGTCCGGCAAACTCCTCCAATGTCAGAGCCTCTCCTCTGACACCGGCACCCTTTCCAAGACTTTCCACCGCCTCTGTGATCTGCTCTTTTGTAATAGTGATCTCAGGCGAATTGTTCAGACCGTTTACCAACGTCTTTCTCCTCTGGTTAAAAGACGCCCGGATAATCTGGAACATCAGTTTTTCATTGTCCACCTGTACCGGCGGCACTTCGTGCCTCGTCAGGCGGATCACCGCCGACCCCACATTCGGCCTTGGCATGAAACAGTTCGGCGGCACATTAGCCGCAATATACGGTTCGGCATAGTATTGAACTGCCAGCGAAAGCGCTCCATAATCCTTGCTTCCCGGACCGGCCTGCATCCGCTCCGCAACTTCCTTCTGCACCATGACGGTCACCGAAGCCAGCGGCACCTGACTCTCAAACAGACTCATAATAATCGGAGTCGTAATATAATAAGGCAGGTTTGCAACTACCTTGATCGGCCTGCCGCCGTTTCTTTGTTCTGCGAGGCCCGCAATATCTACTTTAAGGATGTCATCATGTATCACTTCTGCATTTGGGAATCCGGAAAGAGTATCCTGTAGAATGGGAATCAAAGCCTTATCGATCTCTACAGCGACCACTTCTCTCGCTGCCTGCGCCAGATACTGAGTCATCGTTCCGATGCCCGGTCCGATTTCAAGAACAAAGTCATCTTTCGTAATCTCAGCTGCGCGTATAATCTTGTCCAGAACGTGGGTATCGATCAAAAAGTTCTGTCCGAACTTTTTCTGAAAATTGAAATGATATTTCTGCAGTACCGCGATGGTATTCTGCGGATTTCCTAAAAAAGGATCTGTCATAAACTTTCCTCACTTTACTACTTTATTTAGTATAACATACTTCACTTCTGCAAATTGTTAAAATATTATGAAAAGTATATTAATTTTGCATTATTTTCAGTCTGTTTTATTACCGTTTCTTTGTCAATTCCTTTGATTTCTGCAATCTGCTGTGCCACAAAGTGAATATTCCGGGAGTCATTTCTCCTGCCCCGGTTCGGCTCCGGCGCCAGATACGGACAGTCTGTCTCCAGTACGAGCTTCTCCAGCGGAATCTCCTTTACAATCTCTTTAAGTTTTCTTCCGTTTTTAAACGTAACCACTCCGCCTACTCCGATGGAAAATCCCATCTTAACATATTCTTTTGCCATTTCCCTGGAATAGGAAAAACAGTGAATGATGCCGCCCAGCCCCTTTGCGTGCTCCTTCATGATCTCCATCGTATCTTCCGCCGCATCCCGGCTGTGAATATTGACCGGAAGCCCCGTCTCTCTGGCCAGATTAAGCTGCCGGATAAACCAGTGCTTCTGCACCTCTCTCGGCTCCGTATCCCAGTGGTAATCGAGCCCGATCTCGCCGACCGCCACGACCTTTTCCTTCCGGCACATCTGCCGCAGCTCTTCCATGGCCTCTTCATTCAACTCCCCGACATGGTCCGGGTGCACGCCCGCAGCCGCATAGACAAACGGGTACTTCTCTGCCAGCCGTACTGCATCCCGGCTGGACTGCATGGACGCTCCGATCTCTACGATCGTTCCCACACCGGCGTCCGCCATTCCGGCCAGAAGCTCATCCCGGTCCTCGTCAAACTGCTCATCGCCATAATGCGCATGTGTATCAAAAATCATTGTTTCCACTCCTTAAAATCCAACAAGATGGTTGTATTATAATTTAAAACATACTATAATTCAAATAGAATATCAATAGGAGGGACTTTACAATGCAGGTATATGACAAGGTAAACAAAACCGAGCTTACCGCCGACACCGAAGAGCTGATCAAGCTGATGGCTCCGGGCGGACGCCAGGTTGACTTATATCTGAAAGAGAAAAAATCCGACGAGGACGGATACATGACATGGGACGTAGAGCACTGGTCCAGCGTAGACGGAAGACGTTTCATCCGCTGCTATTCTCTGGAGGGCCGCGTATTAAGCGAATCCACAGGCCACAACATCTACGACCTGAAGAATGAATTCAAGCCGGAAGAAGCAGAGAAAGTAGAACTCAGCTAAAAGTTACTCAGCAAAAGCATCGGCGCACCGGGAGCATGTCTCCCCGGTGCGCCGATTCCCTTTCTTTCTTATCCGATCCCTTTTTACGAAACTTCATCAATCGCCGCAAAAAGTTCATCATCCGCAAAATAGAAGTAATCGATCTTTCCCTCTTCAAAAGCCGCATCGATTTCCTGATGGACCGTGCTGCCGTTTACACGGACTTCCACCTCATATTTCTCTGTATTTTCCTGCTCTCCCGCGTCATCTGATTTCCGGACTGTTTCAAAAGAAATCTCACATTCTTTTTCCTGCGCTGCATAGTACACATTCAGCGGAAAACCGCTCCGGTAAAAATTCTGAAGTCCGGATTCCGTAAAATAGTCTCCGTAAACGTCTTCGATCGTCTGGCTCAAGCCGCCCGACTGCTCTTCCGTGTCTGTATCCGTTCCCGAAGAATCATCCTGTGCCGCAGCCATCACCTGATCGGCGCTGCCGCCCGGAAAAGAAAACAGTTCCTCACACAGTGCACGCAGCTGCTTTGTCTCCGGATCCTGTCCAGAACATCCCGCCATTAATACAGCAGACAGTATCAGACTTCCAAGGAAAAGACATCCTTTCTTTTTTTTCCATTTCATATTGTATTGGCTCCTTATCTCACACATAAACTCTTATTTTGTCTTTACCAGACAGCGTTTCTTAAAAAAAGATATTCCATAGCAGAAGATGTGATCATAATCGTCCTCGTATTCTCTGGCATACATCTGCTTGTCAATCTGCATCAGCGCTTCCTCACAGCTTGTCTCCATGTCCTTCAATGCCTTGGAATACTTGGCCTCAAAAACCGCTGCCCGGCTTTCCACCGGATCGTACACTACCACATCGCTTCTTCCTTCTCCGTGCTCCTTGTTGGATTCCACAATGTACCCTGCACCTGCAAAAATTCCCGCCAGAAATGCATGGTAATAGTCTTCTTTATAATCGTGATAACTGATCGTCCGGCGGAGCAGTTTATTCATTTCTTCCGTCATGACTTCTGTATTTCCGCTCCAGACCGCATCAAACAGTGATTTGCGGTTCCAGACTCTGGCACTGTCATCAAACCATTTTTTTATCGTAGTTTGAAAAATCTCCCGGATCTCTGCATTTGGAATCTGAAGGGCAGTTCCATCTTCCGGCAAAGATGCGGAAAGTTCCTCCTCGCGTACTTGTGTTAGATAACCTGTCAGATAGAGGATACTCCAAAGATTCTCTTCCGAAGAATGCAGATAGTCATAGGTCAGATTCTCATCAATCCTCTGGACAATATACCCTCCGGAAAGCAATGACTCAAGCTTTTTTGTAATTGTCCCACCTGCATAATCAATAAAAGAACGAATAATCCCATTATCGCTGGTATTCTTCCAGTAACTTTCCGGACCTGCATTCGGATTGATTTGAAGATCTCTTATATAATTCATCACATCCCACGGACAATAAATATCAACGTTTCCAAAATGATATCCATCGTACCATTCTTTCACATCTGTGGCATGCTCCAGCGCATTTGCATCCTCTAAAATCCTGTTCACTTCATCCTGTGTAAAGCCGAAATATTCATTTAATCCAGAATTCGCAATGGTGTCAGAAACAAAATTGTTCGTTCCGGTAAAAATGCTTTCCTTTGCGATTTTCAAACATCCTGTAATCACCGCAAAACGTAGAGACTGATTATCTTTCAGTGCCTGCATGATTCCTTTCATCACATCCAGCATTTCATTGTAGTAACCGTTGCTGTTCGCTTTTGCTACCGGAACATCATACTCATCCAAAAGAAGGATCACCTGTTTTCCATAGTACGCCTGCATTGCACGTGTCAGTGACAGTAAGCTGTTTTTTATGTCTGATTCTGAGGCATCAAAATTTAAAATATTCTTGATGACACTTCTGTCATACGGAGAAATTTTCTCACTGTCCAGAAGATAACGGTGGCTATCACATAACTCGATAATAACAGAACACAGCATGTCATATGCTCCGGAAAAATCCAGTCCATCCACCCTTCTGAGCGAAAAAAAGATAGTCGGCCACTGATTCATCCACCGGTTGCAAAGTTCCGTGTTCTCATCAATCTCCAATCCTTCAAATAACGCTCGACTGTCTTTCCTGATGTCAAAAAATTCAGCGAGCATATTCATTCCGAGTGTTTTCCCAAATCGGCGCGGACGTGTAATTAATGTCACTTTTGTCGCCGTAGTCCTCAACAACTCCTCAATCAAACCGGATTTATCCACATAATAATATCCATTCTTGCGGATCTCTGCAAAATCGGAAACTCCGACAGGAATATTCAAGCAAGCCATACTGCCCTCTCCTTCCCTTATACTTTTTATACTGCCATTTTACCAAGTCAGTGACCTGACTGCCAGTAGAAAACATATATTTTTCTATTTTAGATGACATCACCTTATTTTCCGCAGCACTTCTTATATTTCTTACCGCTTCCGCATGGACACGGATCATTTCGTCCTACTTTTACCCCTTTCCGTCTGTATGGTTCCCAGCCATCTACCAAAACTTCTGCCCTGCCTTCTGCATTCATCTGACTATATTCGTCTTCAAGAAACACTTTCCATTCATGAAGGGTTTGATGCCCGGATAATTTCTGTAATTCTTCCAGTACTTCTTTTGCTGTTTGTTCCGGATCATGCTTTACCCTTTCCAGAAATTTCCGGCTGCACTCATAGTTATATGGATAATTTTCCTGAATGTACTTTATTTCTTCCAGATGTCCCGGCACATATCGGCACAGATTCCACTCCGAAATAAGTGCATCTCTTTGTATATCTTCTCTGTCTTCCATCCACGGTATATCTTTAAGCGTATAGCGGATATTATAAATAGCATTCAGACCTGTATCCATAATTTTGCTGACTTTTCTGTCGTCATGGAAACGATACGATTCCCATATGATAAAGGCTGATTTCAATGTTTCTTTTGTTCCCTCTGTTCTCAGATAATTTTTCCTGCTGATATAATCAATCAGTTCACGGAAAAGCGGCCGATACCATTTATTACGCATCTGTGTGGATAAATAAACAACCGTGGAAGCCAGGTTTTCCTGCATCTTTTCCGTCATCTCAATCCGGCTCAAGAAATGCAGATACAGTTCCAGATCTTCTTTATATTTCCCATTTGTCAGGGAAATGTCCAGATAGAGCACATTTTGGAATACAGCATCCAGCAATTCAGCCAGTGGAATTTCTCCTGTTTCTACATATCTATCCAGCTCCATTCCGAACATTTCCCGGCTTTCTTTTTCTTTCCCGATTTTCTGAAGGCAGTCACCGTAACTTGTATAATAGAAGGGGTTATATTGTTCCGGCGGTCCGGCTGCTTTAAACTGCTTTACCGCTTCCTCAAATTCACCCATTCCATGATAAGCCATTCCAAGGGAGCGGTGATATCCCGCATTCTCCGGATTTATTTCCACTAATTCATGGAATACCATTGCAGCTCCTGCCATATTTCCCTGTGCAAAGTAACACTGACCGAGCAGCTCCATAATATCCGGTTTTGAATCATCCTCATCCAGTATTCTGCAGCACAGTCCTGCCGCTTCCTCGTATTTTTCTTCATCTGCCAGGCGAAATGCTTCTATTACCTGTTTTTGCAGCGGAAGCGCAAACTGTCTGGCGAACTTTTCTATTTCTTTTTTCGATGTTTCTTTATCATCTGATTTTTTTATTCTTAGGATCTTATTCATCTTTCTTCTTCTCCTTAATTCTATCCTGATATTCCCGGATTAACGATTCTCTTGGTTTTATCTTTTTAGCAAGCCCGTATTTATAAATTTCAATCCATTGCTCATTCGTACCTGTCAGATCTGCTACTTCCAACGCTTTGTAAAGAATGATTTCTTTCCTCGATTCCATACAATTTTTAAAATAGTATTTTACGCCTTGTTCTGTTTCTGCCTGCAAAAGAGAAATTGCTAAAATCAAATCGCAGAAATTATCGATGTCTTCCCTGAGATAAAAAGCTAAATGACTATCCTCTTTTATACTTGTCAGTTTTTCTTTTCTCTTTCTAATCGCTTCTTTGCATTCTTCCACTGCGATTTCTTTTACATCACTTGTATGAAGCAGGGAGATGAATTCCATTTCCTGATCGTAATGCAAAGAGATTCTGCTAAGCCCCCCTGTACATGCCAACTCGGCCATCTTTGCAATCTTTTCTCTTGTATATCCTCCTTCAAAAGTCTTCGCCGCGACCAGATGATAGAAATCTCCCTGAAGCCATCCGATAGATCGAAACGGATCATCGGTGGAAAACAGATAGTATTGACATGCCTGGCAAATCAACTCATAAAGTTTAGTCAGAAGGTTCAACGCCCTCTCATAATATTCACTGTCCGACTTGATTTTTTCCAGCTCTTTCAAATAACCTTTCACAAGAAATCTCCATTTCGGACGCTGACTCTTTGGAATTACACGGTTAGGCGCAAAGTAATTTCCTTCTTTTGCATTTCCGATAAATGTTATGATCTGCATCTCCAGCTCTTCAAAACTAACTGTTTCTTTCTTTTTCTTTGTTTTGGCATTCTCTCCGGATAATGCTGCCTGGATCAGAACGTCTGCTTCTTCTTTTTGACTCTTTGTAAGCTGTTTATAGGTTTCTACAAATGCTTTTTCCAAAAGGACTCGATCAGCGCTGCTGATAATCTGCCGTAATTCCTGTACTTTCATCTTCTACTCCTTGCTAAAAAAGATATGTATCTCCGTATTCCCGGAAATACATATCTTTTTCATTTTCTTTTCTAATTCATAACCGCTTCAATGTCTTCCACTGTTCTAGGGATATCCTTTGACAGGTTTCTGCATCCGTCCTCTGTGATGAGGCAGTTGTCTTCGAGACGGAATCCGATGCCCCATTCTTCGTGGTAGATTCCGATATCCACACAGAATACCATGCCAGGCTGGATGATGGCGTCTCTTGCGGATACGACATCGTGGGTGTCAAATCCGACATGATGCGCTCCGCCATGCCACATATAGGTTCCGATATCATCAAAGCTCTTGCATACGCCTGCTTCTTTCAGCTGCTCGAAGCAGTAGCGGCGGATCTCCGCATCCACTTCTTTCATCGGGATGCCCGGTTTCAGCATGGAGAACATGTGCTCGGAAGTCTTGTACTGACACTCGAAGAGGAGTTTCTGTCTGGAGGAATACTTTCCGTTGCAAGGCCATCCTCTGGATACGTCTGTCAGCTCATTGTCCCAGCGTACACCTACATCATTGAGCACGATATCGCCGTCCATAGCCTGTCCGCGGTATCCATAATAATGGATGCAGAAGTTATTCTTTCCAGCGCTGATAATGGACGGGAATCCCGCCTCCAGAACGCCGTGCTGTGCCAGTGCATAATCATACTCTGCCTTATACTGGTATTCATACATACCCGGTTTGGAATGTGTCATCATGGCAAGAATTCCGGCTTTTGTGATCTCCTGCGCTTTTTCCATCGCACGGATCTCACACGGTTTCTTGATGAGACGGAGCATCTTCATGATCGGCAGGGAATTTTCGATCGGCATGGATGGATATTCCTGCTTCAGGAATGCTTCCATGCTGTCTGCCGCGCTGACAACAACCTGTCCTTCCATCCGGTCAATGTCCAGATACACCTTCTGGATCCGTCCGGAAGTCAGCACCTTTTTCAGCTCTTCTTCAAATGTCTCTTTGTAGGCAAAGCTGGAAATCATGGAGACTGCTTCTATCTCTTCCGGTTTCATTCTGCTTCCGGTCCATCTCTCCTCAATCAGGTTTGGCGGAAGAATAAACAGGGTTTCCCTGTATCCTGATGCATCTTTCTCCATCATAAGGACGGTATCTTTCTGCTCCATTCCGGTCAGATAAACAAAGTTCCGGTTCGCGAAGTAGCCATAGTCCTCATCAGCCGTCTTACGGACCGGGCTTCCGCTGAAGAACAGGGCAAGGCTGCCCGGCTCCAGCTTCTCCATAAACGCATCTCTGTTTCCCTTGTAAAATTGTGGTTTCATTGATCGTTTCCCTCCATTTCGTTTGTACTTTAGTCTAGTACCATTTTAGCACAAACACTCGATAGAATCACTGTTTTTTCCTATGATTTTCCTATAATATTTCTAGCAGATTTCCGCTCCTGCCGGAACGTCTTTTTCAGGCTGCATCAGTACGATGTTTCCATTTTCATCTTCCGCACAGAGAATCATTCCTTCGGAAAGCACGCCTGCCAGCTTCGCCGGTTTCAGGTTGACAAGAACCATGACTTTCTTTCCGACCATCTCTTCCGGTGAGTACCATTTCTTGATTCCGGACACGATCTGTTTTACCTGGCTTCCGATCTTCACCTGAGAGCAGAGAAGTTTTTTGGACTTCGGAACTTCCTCACATTTGATGATTTCGCCTACCTGGAACTGCATTTTCATGAAATCATCGTAGGAGATTTCCGGTTTTGCCTCGATATCGATCACCGGACCTTCCTCTTCCTGCGGTGCTTCTTCCGGCTGTGCAGGATGAAGTTTCTCTACTTCTTCCATCACTTCTTTGATATCTCTTCTTGCAAAAAGAATCTCCGGCTTGTCTGTCACATGGCCGTCTCCAAGCTGTGCGAGGATCTTTTCGGCTGTCTCCGGCATATATGGTGCAAGTAGTTTTGCTCCTTCGGAGATGCTTGTAATCAGGTTGTAAAGCACTGTCTCAAGACGGTCTTTCTTATCCTCTTCTTTTGCAAGTGCCCATGGCATTGTTTCATCGATATATTTGTTGCAGCGTTTGAAAAGATTGAAAATCTCTGTGATGGCGTCTGCCACTCTCAGGTCTTCCATCTTGGCGTCCACTTTGCCGGATGTCTCTTCCGTCACACGCTTCAGGTCTGCATCCACTTCTTCTGCCACGCCTTTATCCGTCACTGTTCCGCCAAAATACTTATTTGTCATGGAAACTGTTCTGTTTACAAGGTTTCCTAATGTATTGGCAAGGTCAGAGTTCATTCTCTCTACCATCAGTTCCCATGTAATGACACCATCGTTGTCAAACGGCATTTCGTGAAGCACAAAATAACGTACTGCATCCACACCGAACAGGTTGACAAGCTCATCCGCGTAGATCACATTTCCTTTGGATTTACTCATCTTGCCGTCTCCCTGCAGAAGCCACGGATGACCAAATACCTGCTTCGGAAGCGGAAGATCCAGCGCCATCAGGAAAATCGGCCAGTAAATCGTATGGAAACGGATAATATCCTTTCCGATCAGGTGCAGGTCTGCCGGCCAGTTCTTGTTGAAAAGCTCAGAGCTGTTTCCGTCCGCATCGTATCCGATTCCGGTGATGTAGTTGGTCAGCGCATCCAGCCATACATAAACGACATGTTTCGGATCAAAGTCTACCGGGATTCCCCACTTAAATGACGTCCTGGATACACAAAGATCCTGAAGTCCCGGAAGAAGGAAATTGTTCATCATCTCGTTTTTCCGCGCAACCGGCTGAATAAATTCCGGATGCTCGTTGATATGCTGGATCAGGCGGTCCGCATATTTGCTCATTTTGAAGAAGTATGCTTCTTCTTTTGCCGGTGTACACGGACGTCCACAGTCCGGACATTTACCGTCCACAAGCTGGGACTCGGTAAAGAAGGATTCGCACGGAGTACAGTACATTCCTTCATAGTATCCTTTATAAATGTCTCCCTGATCATACAGCTTTTTGAAGATCTTCTGCACCTGTTTCTCATGGTAGTCATCCGTTGTACGGATAAAATGATCGTATGATGTGTTCATCATGTCAGCGATCTCTTTCACCTGGGCAGCTACTTTGTCCACGTACTCCTTCGGAGTCACGCCTGCTTCCTCCGCCTTCAGCTCGATCTTCTGTCCATGTTCATCTGTTCCGGTCTGGAAATAGACATCGTAGCCCTTGCTTCTTTTGTATCTTGCGATTGCGTCCGCAAGCACAAACTCATACGTATTTCCGATATGCGGTTTGCCGGATGTGTAGGCAATCGCAGTCGTGATATAATACTTTTCTTTTTCATTACAATTACTGCACATAGATTTTTCTCTCCTTTTTTAATAAACGCTAAAATCAGCTTCACCTGTTGATACGGTCCACCAGTCAACGCTACAAAATAAACATAGAGTTCCGCTTGCGGAACTCTCGCGCCGAGTGCGGTCGCGTCAGCGACAAATTTCTGCCTCGCACGAGTACGCATCCCGCGGAGCGTTTTTATTTAACAGGGAACAAAGTTTCCTGTTAAATAAAAAGCCTTCCGGGGATATTTCCCCGGAAGGCGAATCCGCGTTACCACTTCCGTTTATCTGCCCCTCGCAGGACAGACCTCTGCGAGTGCCGGACGGCACCCTCCGCTGTAACGGGCGGAACCCATCATGAATTATCACGGTCATCCGTGTTCATCCATGCCGCTCTGAAGCCATCTTCCATCTTCCTTTCTCCATCCCTCTCAGCATCCGGGAATTCTCTGTAAGATTCCAGAACATGTACTCTCTTCTTCTACGCGTTTGCTTATGTAGTAAAAATGGTAGCATAGAAATTTTTGAAAGTCAAGATTTAACAATCCACTTCCCTTTTCGATTGGTTCCTACTCTTTCAATTACTCCCTTTTCTTTCATTTTTTTGATATAGTACTTCAACGTATTTTTATTTAAATTCAGTTTTTCAGCCATTTGTTTTTGAGAAAGAAACGGATTCTGTTCTATCAGTTCCATAATATTTTTTTTCAGGATCATTTTCTTTAGACTGGGTGGTTTGGGTGACTGACTGGGTGGTCTGGGTGACTGACTGGGTGGTCTGTTCTTCTCTATTTCCCTCATCCAATGGTACAATAATTTTAAATATATCTCCTTCAATAAACTCGGGATCATTTCCAGAATAAAATTTACTATATTTAAATAAATTTCTTACACCAGAACCAAGCTGATCCGCATAACCAATATTTCTAAAAAAGGATGCGATAATTGGATTTTTGGGTATTGGTTCCATATTATCCGGTGTAATCACAATATTTTGAGAAGCACGATTGGCATTCTCCACATACATCCGTTCCTTTTCTATTACAAATTTTGCCTGATAAGAGCTTGTATATTCACGATGGATCAATGTATTCGCAATCATCTCACGGGTGATAATATTTCTCAGACTCTTACGTTGGTCATCTTCGAGAAAAAATTTATCCAGCAAATGCTTGCGCCCAAATTCCATTAAACGCTCATAGCTTTCTATCAAATTTGTCTGGATGATTTCTCTATCATCATAACGATCAATGTTTACTCTGCGTAAAAGCGCATCTGTCACATAGGCCGGTACAATGTCTAAAATTACATCGTCTTTTCCAAGAAGCATAACCGCTGCCAGATTGAATCCCTGCTCACCAGTTACACGATCAATAGAATATAATCTCGCACTTTTCAACAATTCATCATCTGTCATACGGCTCCACGGATGTCCGCTTCCGTTACTCTGATTTTCTGCCATAATACGAAGTTTAGGAAGCATATCAATCCGGTCATAAATTATTTTCTTGTAACTATGAACCTCGGCACTTGGTAAAACATGAATATGAATAATTGTCTTGCCCTCATATTTCAGGACTTTGGGTGACAAATAAACTGTAGGTGTAAACAACGCCGGATTGCTGACACAGCTTATAAAGTTTCTGACCATATCAGCTGCCGCATTTTCCGGCACCCCTAAAACAGTTCCATCATCCAGTACGCCTAAAAAAATGTCTCCTCCAAAACGGTTCAGAAAAGAGCATACTGTTTCATATACATCGCTTTCAATACCATTCCCACAACGCTTGAATTCCACTGCGATGGTTTCTCCTATGTCCCGTATTTCCTTAATCGCTTATGAATCCACAGCCTCGCCTCCTTATTCCGTCACTTTCCCTCCGTAGTACACCAGTCCTACAACGCCCGGTCCTGCGTGTGTGCCTATGCTTGGGCTGACATCGTTGATAACGACATCCTCAAATCCAAGATCGTTTACCATTTTCTTCACTGCGAGGGCATCCTCCATGCAGTCTCCGTGAAGGATTGCCACTTTGCGGTCTTTTCCGTAATGTTCCGGATCCAGCGACTTTTCCATGTTGGTGACAAGTGTTTTCAGCGCCTTCTTCCGCCCGCGGACAGTGCCGTCGGATTTCAGTTCTCCTGATGCCGTTATACGAAGAAGCGGCTTGATGTTGATCATGCTGCCGACAATCGCAGTCGTTTTGGAGACACGTCCTCCTCTTTGAAGATGGTGCAGATCATCCACGGTAAACCAGACATTGATATGGCTTCGTTCTTCATTCAGTACTGTCAGGACTTCCTGCATTGCTTTCCCCTGCTCCCTTAATTCTGCCGCCCGGTACACTGACAGACCTTCGCCGAGGGATGCATTCAGGGAGTCAAAGATCTCGATTTTCCTGTCCGGATACTCATCGAGCAGCTCCCTTGCCACCATGCGCACGTTGTTATAGCTGCCGCTCAATGCGCTGGAAAATGCGATGTGGAGAATATCTTTTTCTTCTTTTAAAACCGTCTCAAATTTTTCCCGGATGACTGCCGGATTGTTTGCCATGGATTTCGGAAGTTCTCCCTTCCTCATCGTCTCATAAAATTCATGCGGGGACATGTTTTTTTCGTCTCCGTAAACCTCATCTCCGAATGCGTAGTACTGCGGAATCACCGGGATTCCATATTTCTTCAAAACCTCTGCCGGCACATCCGAATTTGAATCTGTTGTAATCGTGTAGTCCATCGTTGTTCTGCCTCCTCATTTCATCTCTTTTCTCTAACTTTGTTTTCTCCGCTTGATCACTTTCAGCCTTGTAAATTCTTCTCTGTCTTTTTCTTCCAGTGCGTTGCTGATGCTTGATACAAGCTGTGTATACATCGGGATAGTGATGTTCTGCAGCGCATTGGCTCTCTTCTGCGTCTTTTTAATATTGGAAGCAAGCCGGTAAGCCGCATTCTCCACCATGGAAAGCTTCACCGTCAAATCTTTCACCTTCCGAAAAGCTTCCGCCGCCCGGTCCGCGGACTCTTTTGTCGCGCTGAACGCATAAGTCGGAACCGGTGTCTTCGGTGTATATTTCACATGCGGGATCTCCGTTCCCATGATACTTCTTGTCTGGATCACGATCGAATCTTCGATCGGAACCGTATATGCGATCTGGGAGATCGTATTGATCCCGTTTTCAATATTTGCCTTCTGAAGACATTGATACGCATAGGTAAATGTGCTGTCAATCTCCTCCTGAATGGTGCGGGCCTGATCGATCAGATCCATCAGTTCCCGGATCAGAATGTTTCTCTTTTTATCCATCAGTTCATATCCCTGCTTCGCAAGCGCAAGAGAATTCTTCGCAAGCATCAGGTTGCCTTTTGTCGGAAATGTCCGTGGATCCAACAGCCTCACCCCTTTACATTTCTTTATTTGCTACAGAGCCCGGACTCGCACTCGTGGTGACACCTTCATCCCGTTTTGTCGGATGATAGTATTTGTCCAGAATCTTCGTATTAACACGGTCCAGCTCCTCTCTCGGAAGCCGTCCAAGAAGCTCCCATCCAAGATCCAGTGTCTCCTCGATGGTACGGTTTTCCTCCGGACCCTGACCGATGTATTTCTCTTCAAATTCCTTTCCAAACGCAAGGTATTCTTTATCGATCGGGGAAAGTTCGTCCTCTCCGATAACCGATGCCAGATTTCTTGCGTCCCCCACTTTTGCGTAGGCGGAAAACAGCTGGTTTGCCAGATCCTGATGATCCTCCCTTGTGTAACCCTCTCCGATTCCGTCTTTCATCAGACGGGACAGGGACGGCAGGACGCTGATCGGCGGATAAATGGACTGACCGTTTAAGTTCCGGTCCAGTACTATCTGGCCTTCTGTAATATATCCGGTCAGGTCCGGGATCGGGTGGGTAATATCATCGTTCGGCATCGTCAGAATCGGAATCTGCGTTACCGAACCGCCTGCGCCCTCCACGATGCCTGCTCTCTCATAGATTGCAGCAAGTTCACTGTACAGATAACCCGGAAAGCCCTTCCGGCTTGGGATCTCTCCTTTGGAGGAGGACACCTCACGCATGGCCTCGGCAAAGGATGTCATATCCGTCAGGATGACAAGGATATGCATGTTCTGCTCAAAGGCCAGATACTCTGCAACCGTCAGCGCTACTTTCGGCGTAATCAGACGTTCCACCACCGGGTCGTTTGCCAGATTCAGGAACATGGCCACATGGTCTGCCACGCCGCTCTCCTCAAAAGTTCTGCGGAAAAAGTCCGCCACGTCGTGTTTGACTCCCATGGCCGCAAAGACAATGGCAAACTCTTCACCGGAATCCTCTCCCAGAGACGCCTGCTTGACGATCTGCGCTGCAAGCTGGTCATGCGGCAGTCCGTTTCCGGAGAAGATCGGCAGCTTCTGTCCTCGAATCAGCGTAGTCAGGCCATCGATTGCCGAAATCCCGGTACGAATATAGTTCCTCGGATATTCCCGTTTTACCGGGTTGAGCGGCAGTCCATTGACATCCCGCCTCACTCGCGCGGCAATCGTTCCCAGATCATCGATCGGCTGTCCGATTCCGTTAAAGGTTCTTCCAAGCATCTCGCGGGACAGTCCGATCTCCATCGGATGCCCGGTGAGTCTGGTGTGGGTGTTGACAAGGGACATTCCCTCGGATCCTTCAAAGACCTGGATGACCGCCTTGTCCCCATAAAGCTCAATGATTCTTCCAATCCGCTTCTCGTTTCCTCCCACAATAAATTCTACAATTTCATCATAAAACGCATCCTGTACCCCTTCCAGTACAATGAGGGGACCGTTAATGCTGCTAAGCCCAAGATATTCGATTGGCATAACTGTTTCGTTCCCTCCTTTTATGCATTTTTCTCCAGCACACGCTGGTAGAAGGTATCAATGTCCCGCCGGTACTGCGCAAACAGTTCCAGCCGGTCATTCGGCACATCGTACTTGATGGCAATGACACGTTCAAAAATATTTTCCGACTTCAAAACCGACATCGGATGCCCCATTGTCACAAGGGCCCGTGCCTGTTTGTACAGATATAAAATCGTATCCATCATCAGGAACTGCTTTTCCAGAGAGACGCACGTATCATCTTTGTGGAAAGCGTTCTGCTGCAGGAAGCCCAGACGGATGACTCTTGCAATTTCCAGAATCAACTTCTGGTCATCCGGCAGAACGTCACTTCCGATCAGCTTGACGATTTCCAGAAGGCTGCTCTCCTGATTCAGAAGGGCCATCAGCCGGTTCCGGTAATCTACAAACTTCGGAGAAACATTGTCCTGATACCAGTGGGACAGATCCTGCAAATATTCACTGTAACTGGAAAGCCAGTGGATGGCCGGGAAATGTCTGGAGTAGGCAAGGCTCTTGTCCAGTCCCCAGAAGCATCTCACAAACCGCTTCGTATTCTGTGTGACCGGCTCCGAGAAGTCACCGCCCTGAGGCGATACCGCCCCGATAATGCTGACTGATCCTCTCGTACCGTTTAAGTTCTGCATCATGCCCGCTCTCTCATAGAAAGCCGACAGCCTGGATGCAAGGTAAGCCGGGAATCCTTCTTCTGCCGGCATCTCCTCCAGACGTCCGGAAAGTTCACGAAGAGCCTCCGCCCATCTCGATGTGGAGTCCGCCATGATCGCCACATCATATCCCATGTCCCTGTAATACTCGGCCAGAGTAAGTCCCGTATAGATACTTGCCTCACGGGCCGCCACCGGCATGTTGGACGTATTGGCAATCAGCGTCGTCCGGTCCATCAGAGGGTTTCCGGTCCGCGGGTCTGTCAGTTCCCCAAACTCCTCCAGAACCTGGGTCATTTCATTTCCACGCTCTCCGCATCCGATATAGATAATAATGTCCGCATCGGACCATTTGGCAATCTGATGCTGGGTCATTGTTTTTCCGGTTCCGAATCCTCCCGGGATCGCAGCTGTTCCGCCTTTTGCGATCGGGAACATCGTATCGATGATCCGCTGTCCCGTCACAAGCGGTACCGATGCCGCAAACCGCTGGCTCACCGGGCGCGGTGTCCGGATCGGCCACTTCTGGGCCATCGGAATCTCCACCGTTTGTCCGTTTTCTGTATCCAGAGTCAGAAGCGGCTCTTCGATCGTGTACGGCCCGTCCTCCCGCACAGATACGACCGTACCGTGCAGATGCGGCGGAATCATACATTTATGGACAATAGCTCTTGTCTCCGGTACCTCCGCAAAAATATCGCCGCCGTTGACATAATCGCCTTTCTTCACAGTAAAATGGGTGTCCCATTTCTTTTCACGGTCGAGGGAGTCGACCGAAATTCCTTTTGTAATAAAAGCTCCGCCCGTCTCTGATATTTTTTCCAGCGGACGCTCAATTCCGTCAAATATATTGTTCAGAATCCCGGGCGCCAGAGTCACCGACACTGCATTTCCAGAGGCGGTCACTTCTTCTCCCGGACGAAGACCCGATGTCTCCTCGTACACCTGAATAGTTGTCCGGTCCTTATCGAGGGCAATGACTTCTCCGACCAGATGATCCCTTCCCACATAAACCATTTCGGACATTCCGAATCCGGTATTGCCTTTCAGATAGATGACAGGCCCGTTGATTCCATAGATTTTCCCAGTCTTAGACAACTCCATCACCTCCCAGGAATACAAATTCATCATACTCCGATCTCAGAGCGGTCCTGAAAGAATGATCAATCAGAATATTTCTGCCGCGGATGACTGCCCGGACTCCTCCGATGAAGTCTTCGTTGCTGATCGTCAGCATGGTGCCGGACTTTAATTCCAGCTCCTCTTTCATCTCCTGATCCGAAGGATTGATATAGATTGTCAATCCTTCATCGCCCGCAAATTCTACAGACTTCCTAATACAGCGCAGAAGAAAGTCCCGGTACTTCTCTGTTTTCATATAGGATGCCACCAGCTCCATGACCTCCCGGAACACCTTGTCCTTTAGTTCTTTCTGCACTCTTCCTTCCTGCCTCTTCAGATCCAGCTGTGCCTTTGCCATCGCCTGGTTTTTCTGCTGTCTGGCATTGACTGTCTCCGCTTTGATCCGGGTCTCCATCTGGCGCACGGCCTCCTGCTTATGATCCTCAAACACCTTGTCGAGGGCCGCGCGGTAACTCGTTATAATCTCATTTCCTTCTGCTCTGGCCGCCTCCATTGAGGAGGTCTGAATCTTCGCAATTTTCTCATCTAATGTCAAAAGGAATCCCTCCTTTTATAATTTCAGTCCGATTGCTTCGGTAATATAAGATGTGATAAAGTCTTTTCTCCGTCCGGTTCCGTGTCTGTCAGGAATCTCCACAAGCAGAGGCATTTTCCTCTCCAGACGGAATTCGTCGATGAGATCCGGAAATTCTTTCCCGAATTTCTCCGTCAGAAGGACAATCCCCACAGTCTTGTCCTTCAGAACATTCTGGAGCGCCTCATAGAGCTCCTCACGTTCGTGTACGACAACTCCGTCCACGCCTGCAAGGCGCATTCCTGTATACGTATCGACATTATCACTGATCAGAAACATCTTCATCTTATAACTGTCCCAGGATCATGAAGGAGATGATCAGCCCGTACAGGCAGACACCTTCTGCAAGTCCTACGAAAATCAGCGACTTACCAAGGACGCTGGAGTCCTCGCTGATCGCGCCAAGTGCCGCGCTCGCTGCACTTGCCACGGCGATACCGCCGCCGATACAGGATAAACCGGTAACCAGTGCGGCCGCGATATAGCCCATTCCCGTTGCTGTAGAGGCAGAGGCTGCCGCGTCCGCCGCCTGTACATTCGGTCCTGCAAACATCATAATCGATGCCAGAACGAATGCTCCGAAGAAGAAAAATACATTCACTCCAATGGCACGTTTGTAACGCCCTTTGTTCTTCTCTCCGATCAGATAATATCCAAACGGAATGATAATACTTAAGATCAGTGCTGCAATTAGCGCTATTCTCGCTGCAAGAGTCATAATAAAGTCCTCCTTTATTTTTCCATTTTTCTGTTTTTGTTATATGGCTCAAACTTTCTTCCGCTTCCTTTATAGAACCGGCTGAACATCTCATAGTATTCCAGACGAAGTACCTGGATTCCGACTACAAGTCCTTCCATCAGACAGACAAACAGGTTTCCAAGCACGATCACCACCCAGTTTGTATGCCCGCCCTCTACTCCGGCAAGCATCAGTACGACCTCCATCATCGCCGCATGGCTGACGGCAAAGGCTCCGATACGCACGAAAGAAAGAGTGTTCGAAAAATAGCTCAGGAGCATCTCGAACAGTTCAAAAAATCCTTCTACCAGGAACATCACTGCTCCTTCTTTCATCTTCTCTTTCTTCTTCAGAAGCGTGTTTGTCAACGGCTCCTTAAAGAGAATCAGAAGAAGCGGCACTCCGAACATCACAAGAAGCACGATTCCTGCCGGTGTCTTGTGTCCGGTCATGAACAGAACCACAACCGCCACAATCGATCCGTAAAAGACAAGTCCGGCCACTCCGTTCGGATCAAACCATGCGCCCTGAACATCGTGTCCCCGGAACGCATTGATAATATGAAGTACCATCGCCACCAGAATCAGCAGCATTCCAAAGGCAATCGACACGATAAATACCGTATTGAGTTTCCCGACAAACGGGAGTGTCGTCATATGGTCGATGGGCCTAAGCCACAGAGGCTCTATGATATCTTCAAATCCGAACACACTTCCAAACATGAAGCCGAAGATTGTTGAGAATACACCTGCCGTAGCAATGATTCCCGCAAGCGGGAGTTTCTTAAAGTGGTAAATCAATGCTCCCACAATGACAAGCAGAAGTCCCTGGCCTACATCGCCGAACATCACTCCGAAGATGAAGGAATAGGTGATTCCCACAAAAAGGGTCGGGTCAATCTCATCGTGGGACGGCAGCCCGTACATACCGACGAACATCTCGAACGGCTTGAAAATCTTCGGGTTTTCCAGTTTTGTCGGCGGTTCTCCGAAGTAGCTGTCATGGTCGTCCTCCACGACAACAAAAACCTTGTCGTCCTGCTCCGCTTCCGCCATAAACTTTTTGACGTCCTCTTCTGCCATCCATCCACAGAGAATGTAGTAATCTTCTTTTTTATCTTCCACCCTGGCCGCCATCTTACGGACATCGAAATTGTGAGCAAGCTCTTCCAGCCTCTGCTTCGCCCACACAAGCTGCGAGGCTTTCTGTTCCAGCATCTTCGCCGCTTCTTTATCCAGGTCATCAATTTTCTTCTGGATTTCATACATTTCCTTCAGAAGCTTCTGGCTTGCTTCCTCCGGCGATCCTTCGTACTGCGCCGGAATCTCAATCCGCTCAAAATGAAGTGAACGGAATACCGCATCCGTCTTCTGAAGATCCGCAGGTGCGGCAAAATAAGCACCATAGACAGATGTCCCGTCCTGCGCTCCTTTTACAAAGACCGCATCCAGATCGTTCAGGAGATATTTCTCCAGCTTCTGGTACTGCTCCACCGGCATCTTGCCAAAACGGTAGGCAATATATTTATAATTCAGGATCTTTCCAAGATCACCGCCCATCGGCCGGAACGGCTCGATGACTTTCTGTCTGGCCGCAATCTCTTCTTTCTTCTTTTTCCACTGATCCTGCTGTGACTGCAGTTTTAAATATTCCTCATTTGTTGTCCGGATCAGTTCAAAAATATCATTGAGCCCCATTTTCGTATCCGGTAAGGTCTTATCCGGATCTTCCAAAAATCCCACAAACTGCACCGCTTTAAGAAGTGCATCCCTGTACGGATTCATTTCCACAAAGGGCCTTAAATTGTCCACTGTCTTCAGCTCAGAAAGCGCTGATTCCAGCTGGATTTCATATCGTGACAGATACAGATCCATCACACGGTCAATATCACTGCGCGGCCCTGAGATATTGACAAATTTCATTTTTACAATCATTTTTTCTGCCCTCCTGTATACTCCATGATCTCATCCGAGGATACACCATAGCGCACACATTCTATCACGGTCGTCAGCTTTTTGATCTCCTCCTCTTTCATAAAGAGGTAGGTATTGATCGACGCAATAGAGTACGGATTTCTCCTCCGGTCTGTCGTGTACAAATAATACAGATAATCCGCGTACATCTTTTCCACCGTCAGATTCTGGCCAAAATCATAGTGTCTTGCGTACGAGGTCTTCTGCACGGCATTCTGAAATTCCTCCAAAGTCGGCGCTTCCACCATCTCCTTGACCAGCCCGGTGCTGATCTTGTACTGGATCGGAATCAGCAGCGCATAAATATCCGGCGGGGACAGGCTGAAATATTTCTTGGCCCGGTAAATCCACTGAATATTCAGCATATTGATCTGGGTCCCGTAATCTCTCGCAAAAAGCTCCAGTTCCTTGTCCTTCAGGATCTTCTTGTGATCCTTCCACATGGAAACAAAGTAATACAGATTCAGTGCCAGATCATAATCAAACAGTGTCGCCTTCCCTGAATCCCTCAGCTTCTTTAACGTTTCATAGTATTCCGTTCCCTTCAGGTTCTCAATCAATTCGTCCGTCGTTCTTGCATGAACCAGCTTTTCGATGGAAATCTGCGAATACCGGTCAAAAAATGCTTTCTTATGGTTCAGATCGAAAGGCTCCTGATAGTGGTTGATGACGATCCTCAGGCAATAGTTGATCAGCTCCACTTCGTACCGCTTCAGATAAAGCTTTAAAAACTTTCTCTGCTCCAGTGTGCAGAAACGGTAAATCTTCGTGTAATCATGGTACAAGGACAGTTCCAGAAGCTTCTCGATGTTCCCCCTGTGTACAAGGGACGGCTCCAGATTCTCCAGGATTTCCCTGTATACAGTATTCTGAATCAGGTAAGAAACCACTTCCGGCACACTGCTCATGAGCATGATCTCATCAAACTGCTCTTTCGTAAGGAGTTTGGCCTCCATTGCCCTTAGCTTCGTGACAATCCCACTGTAGGCAAGTAAATTTCCCATAAGCTACACCTCTGTGATCCGCTTTAAAATATCTTCTGCATACAATGTATGCTTCTCCTCATACTCCTTTTGAAGGGATGCGATGAGCTCCCGACTTGTATTTTCCTGACCGGTAAGAAGGTTCTCCTTATCATGCTCAAGCCCCTCCTGAATCTTTTCGATCCGGGCTTTTGTCTCCTCCTCCATCCGAAGGTCAAATACCTTTCTCTTCTCTTCGTATTCCCTGTCGAGTTTCTCTTTCTCAGCCTCTGCATGCGCTACAATCGCCGATGCAGTCTGCTCAATTTCCGTCAATTTGTTGATTACAGAGTCCATAGAAAGCCCCCTTTTTGTATAATTTGCAATTATCTCTTATCATACAACTTTTAAAATAAAATGCAATGGTTATTTCAAAAGTTTAACATTTGACCGCACTATTTCACATATAATATGACAAATTCTATCTGGAGCCTGAATTTATGAAATTTTCACTCCCAGTTTTCTCATGTTTTCGCAGAAAAAAAGTCCGGTTTGTCCTTCTGGCGGCGGTCAGCCTGGCCGCTGTCTCTCTGCTGATTTATTCCTTTCTTCCGCCCTCTTCGGACCCGGATTCTTTCTTTTCCAGAACGATCACCTCAAACAGCACGGATGAACAGTTTGAAGCATTTACAAAAACACTTTTCTGCCAGGAGGTGTCCGGCGATTCTATCAGCCTGCACTTTAATTTAAAGGATCCGGAAAGCTACGGGATTCTGGACGCGCCTGTCACCTTCGGTACCTTTGTATCCTCTCCCGAGAGTTCCGGAGCATCTCTGGAAAATACTCTGGCAGCATTTGACCGCTTTTCGCCAAAAAAGCTGTCCAAAGAAAATCAGCTCACCTGGCGGATTCTGGATTCTTATCTTGAGACCGCCCTTTCCTGTTCCAAATATCTTCTATATGAAGAGCCGTTAAGTCCGCTCACCGGAACCCAGTCCCAGCTTCCGGTTCTGCTCTCTGAATTTACTTTTGAGACGACAGAGGATATCGATACATACCTGTCACTTCTTTCTACCATGCCGGATTACTTTCAGTCTCTGATTGACTTCGAACAGGCCAAATCCGAGGCTGGCCTTTTCATGTCTGACGACAGAGCGGACGCCGTCATCCAGGAATGTCAGGACTTCGTCTCCATGGGAGAAGATCACTATCTTCTCTCCTCCTTTGAAGAACGCCTTGACGAGATGGGTACGCTATCGGACAGCGAGCGAATTCTGTACACAGCCAAAAGCAAAGATCTCCTGACTACTCAGATTTTTCCCGCCTACCAGATTCTGATAGACGGGCTGACTTCACTGAAAGGTTCCGGCACTTCCGACACGGGGCTTTGCAGTCTCCCGGACGGCAAAGAATGCTATGAAGCATTTCTGAAACAGGAAATCGGAACGGACCGTTCCGTCGAGGAACTTGAGCAGCTCGCCGCCTCCCAGATCATCTCTGATATGAAAGAGATGAAAGCGGCACTTCCCGCCTCCGGAATCGTGTCGGACGTTGTCCTTCAGGAATCCTCCCCGGAATCCATCCTCCTGGAACTGAAACAGAAAATGGAGCCGTCCTTTCCTGACATCCCGGACGTTTCCTTTACCGTCAAGCAGGTGCCAACATCCACGCAGGAATATTTAAGCCCCGCCTTTTATCTCATCCCGCCCATCGACGACAGTACCCAAAATACGATTTACATCAACCCGCGACATGAAATGGAAGGCTTAAACCTTTTCACCACACTGGCCCATGAAGGCTATCCGGGCCACCTCTACCAGACGACCTATTTTCTTTCGCAGGATCCGGATCCGATCCGCACCGTCCTGAACTTTGGCGGATATGTGGAGGGATGGGCCACCTACACAGAAATGATGTCCTACTATCTGGCGCCGATCTCCAAAGAAGAGGCCGTTATCCAGCAGAAAAACGCTTCTATCATCCTCGGTCTCTATGCTCTGGCCGATATCGGAATCCATGAAAAAGGCTGGTCGGAAGAAGACACGCTTGCTTTCTTCTTCCAATACGGTATCGGTGACAAAGACAGCATTTCGGAAATCTATCAGCTGATTCTGGGGGATCCGGCCAACTACGCAAAATATTATTTCGGCTATCTGGAATTTCTGGAACTGAAAAAAGAGGCCATGACCCGCTGGGGCGAAAATTTTTCCCAGAAACGGTTTCATAAGTTTGTTCTGGATATCGGGCCGGCTCCTTTTGATCTGATCAGAGAAGAACTGGAAAAAACGGACGCATAGAAAAAAGAGAAGACAGCGGTCACACAGGGCATCTGCCCCGGACCGGTCTGTCTTCTCTTTCGTTTCATTTCTATTATTCTGCTACGAATACTTCTTTTCCCATACCGCAGATCGGGCATACCCAGTCTTCCGGAAGGTCTTCAAAAGCTGTTCCCGGTGCAATTCCGTTATCCGGATCACCTACTTCCGGGTCATATACATATCCGCATGGTTCGCAAACATATTTCTGCATTTTATATTCTCCTTTCTTCCTATGCAAATAGTAAGAATTACTATTTTTATTTATGACCAGTATAATCTATATTACAAAAAAAATCTATCCCTAAATTTGTTTTTTAATAAATTATTTACATTTTTCCGGCAAGCCATACACTCGCCGCAAGTCCGGCCGCCGTCGCAATCATCGCTCCGGCCAGTGTATATCTTGTCTTTTTCACCTTTGCAGTCATAAAATACACAGACATCGTATAAAAAATCGTCTCCGTACACGCCATGGAGATGGAGGCGATCCTCCCTATGTAAGAGTCTGTCCCGAATTCCTTGTAAATATCCGTCAAAAGTCCGGTAGCCGCCGACGAGGAAAACATTTTGACGACAGAAAGAGGTACCAGCTCTCCCGGGAATCCGATTTTCTCCGTCCACTGTCCCAGAATTCCGGACAGAAACTCCAGAAAACCTGAGGCTCGGAGTACTCCCACTGCCACCATCAGCCCTACGAGTGTCGGCATGATCTTCAACACCGTATAAAACCCATCCTTCGCCCCTTTGATAAATGTCTCGTAAACCTGTACCCGTTCCAGAATTCCGGAGACAACAATCGTAAAAATCAGAAAAGGGACGATGTACTGAGACAGAAATAAAACAAACTGCATATTCTGTGCTCCTTCGCATATCGTCCCTTAATTATACGCACACTGTTCCGTTTTATGATTCCGCTTCCCGGTTTTGCTCCAGTCCCTTCATGATTTTAAAGTACATGACCAGAAGCAGGCTTCCCGCAAGAATCCATGCCATCGGACTGGCAAGGCAGGCGCCCACGTAACTTCTGTGACGTGAGGCAATCATTGCCACCACACCTCTTCCGATCAATTCGGCAATTCCCGCAGTCATCGGGAGGAATCCGTATCCCATTCCCTGAATTCCGTTGCGGTACAGGTTCACCACAGTCAGCGGGATGAAGAATACAGACACACAGATCAGATACGTCCGGACTCCGCCGATTACCTGCGGTACATCCGCAGCTTCTACAAAGAGATACGTAAGATAATGTCCGCCCAGGACCATCAGCACCGCAACCACAACCGAATAGACGGAACCGATGATGGTTGCCGAGCGGAATCCCCGCCGGATTCTTTTGATATCTCCCGCTCCCATATTCTGGGCACAATAGGTCGCCATGGCCGTTCCAAGAGCCACATAGGCCTGAGTTACAATCTGCTCGATCTTGCTGGCTGCCGTAAAGGCCGCAACGGAGATGGAGCCGAGCAGATTCAGCGCGGACTGCACCATCATTGTCCCGATAGCAGTAATCGAATACTGAAGCGCCATCGGAAATCCGATCCGCATCTGTGTCCTCAAAAGATCTCCTTCCACTTTCCAGTCTTCTTTGTGGAGATGCAGATGCGGCACCGCCTTCCAGATGTAAATCAGACATGCCGCCCCCGACACGCCCTGAGAAATGACAGTCGCATAAGCCGCCCCTGCCGGTCCCATGCCAAAACAGATGATGAACACCAGATCCAGCACGACGTTCAGAAGCGCCGCCAGAATCAGAAAATAAAGCGGTGTCCGGCTGTTGCCGAGTGCTCTTAAAATACTGGAAAGCAGATTATAAAGTACCTGGGCAAAAATCCCGGCACAGATAATGACAATATATTCGTACGCATAGTCAAAAATGTCTTCCGGCGTATTCAGAAGTCTCAACAGGTCTTTCATAAAGATCACGCTGGCCGCTGTCATCACCACGGAGACAATCAACGACAGAATCGCGGCAGACGCCACTGTTTTCCTCATTGCATTCATATCGCCTGCACCGAATTTCTGCGCCGTCAACACGGTAAACCCGGCAGTCAGCCCGATCAGAAATCCGATAATCAGGAAATTGATCGTCCCTGTCGCCCCGACTCCTGCAAGTGCCTTTGTCCCGACAAATTTCCCGACAACCACGGCATCCACCATATTATAAAACTGCTGGAACACATTTCCTATAAAAACCGGCATCGTAAACCGGACAATCAGCTTTCCGGGACTTCCCTTTGTCATATTGTTTTCCATAGCTGTTCTCCCTTCTCGCATTCCTTTTTTTACTCATATTTTTTCATTCTACCGCTCCGCATGTAATCGCGCAATCCCCTTTTTTATTTACAATTCTTTTTTCTCATGCTACACTCAAGAAAAACCGCTCAGAGGAGGGGATTATATGGACCAGATACAGACTTTTTCAGAATTTAACAGTAATCTTTTTCAGGAAATTTATATGCTTTTCTGCGGAATGCAGGATTGCCCGCCCCTTTATTCCTATGGACCTGCTGTCCGGGACTCCTACATATTTCATATATGCACAAAAGGAAAGGGAACTTTTTATTCCGGAGAAAACAGTTATTCCATCGAAACGGGGCAGGGCTTTTTGATTCGGCCTGACAGGCTCACCTTCTATCAGGCCGATGAGACGGATCCGTGGAGTTATGTCTGGGTTTCCGTTGCCGGCACCGACATTGCCCGCTACTTCGAGCTGATCGGAATCACGCCGGACCACCCGGTCTTTACCTGCCCGGACCCGGAGAAGGCAAAGAGCTATGTCCTGGATATGATCGCCCACCATAAGATGAGCTTCCAGAATGAAATTTATATTCAAGGGGTTCTGCTGCAGTTTCTGGCCCTCCTGATCGAAGGCTCCGGCTACAAAAGCAAAAGCAGTAAAAAGGTTGCAGACGTCTATGTCAGCCAGGCCATTTCCTATATATATAAGAACTACCAGAACCCGGTATCCGTTCAGGAAATCGCAGACTTTCTATCCCTCAACCGGAGTTATCTGACGGAACTGTTCTTAAAGACTGTACACCTGTCTCCACAGCAGTTTCTCGTCAAATACCGCATGACCAAGGCGTGTGAACTCCTGGAAAATACCAGTCTCCCCATTGAACACATTGCCTATTCCTGCGGATACTCCAGCACCTTCTCTTTCTCCAAGGCATTCCGGAAGGTCAATGGAACAAGCCCTTCCCGGTACCGCCAGGATAAGAAAACGAATCCTTATTCGATGGAGCTTAAGAGATACAGCCGGGACTGATAGTCCCCGTTCTTTCCGTTGTACTTCTCTTTATTCTCCCCGGAGGAGGCATCGGACACATTCAGGCCGTACCAGAGAAGTTCATCTCCGTAGAGATCTTCCTCGTACTTTCCTGGCTCCATCCCGGTGACATGATACTTCCGGTCCGGATCCAGCCCCTGAAGCCTGACTTTTTTATACGGTCCGTTCACAGACTGCAGGGCCTTGTAATATCCGACAATCGCCCGGGTTTTATCTTCTGATACGACCATCCACGCCGTCTCATTTCCTTCAAACGGACTTAACAGCCGGTAAAAAGTGCCGTACTGAATCAGGTGGCGGTATTGTTTCATAAACGCAATCTGTGCTTTGACCTCTTCTTTTTCTTCTTCTGTCAGCCTGTTCGGATCCAGCTCATACCCAAAAGTTCCAAAATACGCCACATTCGCACGTGTTTCCAGAGACGTGTTTCGAAGCAGCTGATGATTCGGCACCGCAGACACATGGGCTCCCATGCTGCTGACCGGATAGACAAAAGAGGTTCCGTACTGGATTTTGCATCGCTCTACCGCATCCGTATCATCAGATGTCCAACACTGCGGCGCATAGTAAAGGAGTCCCGGATCAAATCTCGCCCCGCCGCTTGCGCAGGACTCAAACAGGATTTCCGGAAATTCCTTCGTCAGCATATCGTAAAGCCGGTACACACCCAGTATGTACTTGTGCATGACTTTTCCCTGATCCTTTGCACCGGCACCCGCCGAATACACTTCAGACATACTCCGGTTCATATCCCATTTAATATAGGAAATCGGAGCTTCTGTCAAAACCTTTTTCATCTGTTCAAAGATCGCGTTCACAACTTCTTCTCTGGAAAAATCAAGGACATACTGATTACGTCCCACCGACACCTTTCTTCCCGGCACTGACAAAATCCAGTCTGGATGCTCCCTGTAAAGCCGGCTTTCTTTATTCGTCATTTCCGGCTCAAACCAGAGTCCGAATTTCAGTCCCATTTCCTCTACCCTTCTGGCCACTCCCGTAATGCCGTCCGGCAGTTTTTCCAGATTCGGATACCAGTCGCCCAGAGAAGAGGTGTCGTCATTACGCTTTCCAAACCATCCGTCATCCAGCACAAACAGTTCCACTCCAAGCTCTTTTGCTGTTTTTACAATTTCAAGAATCTTGTCCTCGTCAAAATCAAAATAGGTTGCTTCCCAGTTGTTGATGAGAACCGGTCTTTCCCGGTCTCTCCAGAATCCTCTTGCAAGGCGGCTCCGGTAAAGCGTATGATATGCCTGGCTCATACCATTCAGTCCGTGATCCGAATATACCATCACAGCCTCCGGAGTCTGGAAGGTCTCTCCCGGTCTCAGATTCCAGGAAAAAGTATCCGGATGAATTCCCATCGTCACTCTTGTTGTGTCATACGTGTCGACATCCGCCTGCGCAAGGAAATTTCCGCTGTAGACCAGGCTGAACCCATAGACTTCTCCATTTCCCTCTGTCGTCTCCTCCCGCTTCAAAGCCAGAAACGGATTATAATTGTGGCTGCTGCATCCACGCAGACTGTATACTGCCTGCACTCCATGCTCCAGCTTTCTCTCCTTGACCGAACGTTCCCTTGCCCATGCTCCGGTCAGCTCGATCATCTCAAAATCCATATCCGGAAGATCAACACTCATACTCATTGCCCGGTCCAGAACAATTTCCTGATCTCCCTTCTGCGTAATCTTCGCACTACGTGCAACTGCCGGAACATTCGCAAAGATTGTATAATATAAAGTAATTTCCGTACCGGATACCTGATCTTCCAGATACAGTTCGAGTGTATCCGCTTCCTCTTCTTTCTCTACATAGGTTGCCGGCAGTCCGGAAAGCTCCGGTTTTCCCTGATAAATGCTGTGTCCTTTGTAAAGGAACTCGGATATCCGGCTGCCGTTTTCCTGAAGAATCTCAAGAGCCGGATATCTCATATCCCCTGATCCGTACACCGGGTATTCCTGCTTGATGTGCTCCATGGAAAATTCCAGTTTTCCTTCAAACGGGCATACAGACATCGGTCTTGCCCGGAAATTCAACATATGCGCAAAACTCTCCCTGTCCCGTAATTTCTTTCCAAAATAAATATGTCCGATCTGTCCATTCTCCAGTACATTCAAAATATAGCTGATGTTCTGATTATACAGATGAAATTCCATCGATGATTTGTGAAAACAAACCGCCATCTCTGCTCCTCCTTTTTCCCCTGATCTTGCGATCCGTAATCTTCTCGTTTTTACTACAACTAATTATAATCATTTCACACTTTTATGCCAGTTCAAGATGTCAGGTAAATATGTCCAAATGTCAGGTAAATGATTATGTACTAAAAATGTTTCCGCCGTAACAAGAAAGAGGAAGACAGCATCAAACCTGATGTCGCCCTCCTCTTTGGAAGTCTCCTCATCTTAACTTGTCCTTGTCTCCCGGCTTTCCAGCGTTCTCTACCGCTGGAACCAGAGCATCTGCTCCTGTAACCGTATGAATCCTCTGTCCGTACGGTTACTTTTCTCTTTTCTGGCATTTGATCCGTACAGATGTCTTATTCTCTACCGCTGCTTTTTACCCTTTTAAAGATATAACCGCACAGATGGCTTCTTTTGTACGGTTACATCTTCCTATTTTCATGTCCAATCCGTACGGCCATCCTGTTTCGTACGGTTGTGTTTCTCTTTTTGCTATCCCGTCCGTAATTTTCTTTATTCTGTCAGGCATTGGATATATTTTTTTACGCTGTCCTCCTGCCGGAAGGAATGGGTCACTTCATAATGTCCATTCTGGGCCAGCATCCGGAGTTTTTCAGGCTCTTTCATCAGTTCAATGATCTGTCCGGCCAGTGTTTTTGCATCCCCGAACGGATGAAGCCGCCCTGTTACACCATCATAAACAAGTTCTCTTGTCCCGTCCACGTCCGATGCCAGTACTACGCAGGACTCATTCATCGCCTCCAGGATCGTAAAAGAACAGCTCTCCGTCCTGGATGGAGAAATGACGATTTCATGTTCCTGATACGCCTTCTCCATGCAGTCGCAGAATCCTTTCAAAATGCATTGTTCTTCCAGATGATGTTCCCTGATATAGTCCCGGACCTCCTGTTCCTGTCTGCCTGTCCCGTAAATGTTCACCTTTGCCTCCGGTATCTGCTGCCGCACCAGATCCATTGCCTTCAAAAGTGTAAAAATTCCTTTTGTCTCCGTCAGGCGTCCGGCATACATGAGGCGGATTTCTTCATAAGTTCTTTCCCGGTACGGTTTCGCTTTCACTCCGTTATAGACTGTGGCAAGCTTCTGATACTCCACACCTGCTGCCTGAAAAGCTCTCCGTCCCGCCAGTGATACGGTGATCACCTTTTCTGCCTGATTCGCCAGTGAAAAATATTCTTTTCTCGGCTCGATATATTCCGGATCATCAAAAATCGCCAGATGTTCGGTGAGATATAACTGATATGTCCTGTTTTTCTGCCTGAGAAGCCGGATCTGAATCCCGCTGTCAGCATGAGAATTGACGATTTCGGCGCAGCGGTCATTCAAGCTCTTGATCATTCTCTCCACCGCTTTCTCATCCGTAAAATCACATTCCTCAATCTGCACCAATGCATCCACACGGGTTTCATAGACGTTCTTTTTCGCGGCAATCAGCGTAATTTCATATCCTCTCTTACAAAGCTCATTTGCCAGACAGATCAGGCAGGTCGATACCCCGCCGTATCCCGGCTTATCATCAATAAAAATCAGTCTGCGTCCCATTTTTATACCTCCTTATTCCGCACTTCAAGGATCAGCCCTCTCTTTGCCAGCCGGTCTATATATTCAGAAATCTCTTTCTGATTTTCCTCATCCAGATTGGCATTCCACTCATCGAAAAGGAACAGCCTCACGGACGGATCTTTCATCCGGTCGAGCACTTCCTCCACATTCGTCCGCAGACGTTGTTCTGTAGAATATTCCTTCTCATTACTGTCCTCAAAAAACAATCTCGTATGGTTAGGAAACAGATAAGCCCGATCTCCAAAATACTCTTTGATCCGCATCAGAACTGTTGTTTTCCCGCTTCCGTTTGTTCCGGTAATCAGAATCCGCCCATACCTTTCCTCTTCTGCACAATCCTTCAAAAATTCCAGAAAGTTTTCCGCATTCTCGAAGCGAAGTTCCACATCACCTGAGGAAAACCAGAGATTCTCCCAACGGATCGTCCCATGATATTGATTTTCTTTCTCCACAGCTGATGCTGCATGATCGATGTTCCGAACCTTTTCCCGGATTCCGACCAGTTCGGTAACATATTCCACTATGACGCTCAGATACTGAATGTTGCTCACCTGCCGTGGAAGCGTTACAATGACAGACGTCATCCGGCCCACGTTTCCTGCACTGTCCGCCAACGTCCACAGCACTACCAGAATCACCGGAAAGATACTTCCAACCATAATCAGAAGAGACAGTACATTATTACTGAAACAGTACTGTGTCTCTGTCTTCTCCGCTTTGGTAACTGTCCGCCCAAACACCTCTTTCCACCGGCTCCAGTTATAGCGGTTTCCAATCAGGAGAGTATCCCAGCCGTCAAACAATCTATTCTGCACAGCACTCTGTGCTTCCTGCGCTCCGGCACTCTTACGGACAATTTTTCCCCTTGCCGTCAGAATTCCCGCTGCAATCACCGCTGCTGCACAAAGATATGCAGCAAAAAACCACGGACTCAAAGACCAGCCAATGACGAGGACATTGAAAACCACATTCAAAACCGTCGCCATCAGATCTCCAAAGAATTCGTATGTTTTCTCAATAGTCTGCCACGTCTGATTCTGGAAATACGATTGTCCCTCTCCTCCAAATGCATGACTTGTTTTTAACGACGGCTGATTATATAAATTACTCTCATAAAGAGAAAGATATCTCTGAAACGTTGCATATTCCGCTTTTACCATATATTTCTGACTGAAAATCCGGGGTACAAATACCAGGACGAGAGAAAGTACAAAGATCCAAAACCAGATCATTCCCTCCCCTTTCAGAATTTCCGAGCTCAATGCAATCATCGCATAGGTGGATGCCGCGGCAATCAACTGTTCCAAGATAGTAAAAACCAGGAATAAAATACTGAATTTATTAACAAAATGTCTCATATACATCACCTACTTTTCCTTAGTACTATCAATACACTTACCGCACTCACACCAAAGCCAACAGCCAGAAAAATTAAAAACTGCTCTATTGTCACAATTTCCAGAAGAATTCCAAAAATACCATAAATAACTCCAGAACACAGCGACCGTATCAAGGACATCACGGATAACATCGTTGCCCTGTTTCTCTCTACAATCCATTCCTGTATGATGCTGTCCGCCACAGTAAAAATGATTTCTGGCACAAAGCATAAAATTAACGAAATCACAAAAAACAGTCCCTTATTCTGAACCTGGGACAACCATAAAAATCCCAAACACTCTGTTATCAGAGCCAGAAAGATGATCCTGCTTCTGTTAAAAATTCGATTCAGCGGACTCACTGCCAGATAGGCAAACGAATTCCCTATGTACGATAGGGAGAAAAACAAACCGATCGCCGACACGCTGATCCCAACTGATTCCAGAATCAGCTGATTCAGATTGTAATAACCGCACGCTATTCCATCAATCATACTGATGCCAATAAAGAAAAGGAGGAACATTCCAAGCGGCCGGTATAAAATATTGTCTTTCAACGTTTTTATCAGTTTTCCTGTGCTTTTTTCTCTTTCTGCAAACGGCATAATGTCTTTCACTCTGCACATAAATCCTGCTGCCACTATCAGAATCAGCATTGTCAAAAGATACGGAAGATTCCAGGAATACTGCGCAAGCTGAGCTCCGATAAAAATTGCACCGCCCATAACAGCCGACTGCGCCGCAAGAATTCTGGAATTAATCTTCAAATACTGATCTTCCATCTTCCGACTTGCAAGCATCTGATAAAGTAAGGCCGAATCACTGCCGGAAATAAAAGTGTATGCAACCGCCTCCAGACCTGCCAACAATATCAGCCAGACTTTCTCCTGCGCTGCTACCATCAGTCCCGCCTGACATGCCAGCAATATCGTTCCTGTAATAATAGAATTTTTCCTTCCGATCCGGTCTCCAATATATCCCGTCGGCACCTCGCTGACCGCTGTACATATATTGTAGACGACAGAATACATCGAAACTTCCACGATCGAAAGCCCTTTTTGCTGTAGATAAATCAAAAAATACCCCGCGTCAGAATCGCCGCACTGGTAATGGAATAAATATAATAGTATAGTAGATTTCTGTTGGATTTCATTGTTGTATGTTTCCTTACATGTGAATATATCACCATTATATCAAAGCTGTTACATACTTTGTAGAGAAACGGTTAAAACGACCTAAATAAGCCAAAAACGGAGAAAGGGTCATAATCACCCTTTCTCCACCCTGCTATTATCCACTCTTTTATTCTGCCATCTGTGTCCGATAATCTTTCCACGCTTTCTCTGCTGCCGCTGCTGCTTCCTGCCGCAGCTGATTTTCATCTGTCTCTTCGCCACCTATAATCTGACTTTGCAAATTTCCCACGGCCGAATATAAATTGTGTTCTACCTGGGTCACAAAATAAGATCCCTCGATTTCAGAAAACGTACTGCATATGCTATCGATAAGTTCCGGCGAAGCTGAATTTTCCAGCTTTGTCCGGATTGCACTTTCCTGTACCGGGAGTCCCTCTGGATCTACATGTCCCCGTACCATGGTTCCCATATTGATCTTTTCCCGCTCTACTTCCAACGTATCATTCAAAAACAGCATCAAAAACTGATAGGCCTCTTTTTTGTATGAACTTGACATGCTCACAGCGCCATACGCCCTCACAGCTGCCAGCTTTTTCCCATCCTGATCCGGGATAAATTTCATCTGTCTATTCTCCGTGCCAAGAATATGATTAATATTACTTATTTCATAAGGATTATTTTCCAGCCATTGTTCCTCGTTTCCCTGCTCTAACATACTGATATACGCTGTTGCCAGCTCTGTCCACCTGTCTTTTGAAAACAATACTTCCTGTGCCTCGTAATCTACTGCCGGAACGAACCACCGCCCGGCTGTGGCACTTATAGCCTGCATCGCCTGCCACAACTCCTGATTCTGGCTACTCTCTGCCTGTTGGATCCACTCTCCGACTGTAGTGCCTGTCATCTGTTCACCGTCTGCAGGTTCGCAAAATACAAAGTAATCACAGGAAAACGGGATTATATACTGACGTTTCTCATATTGTCCTGCTTCCAGCAGCTCTTTTTTGTAGGTGCTGTCCTCCCAGTAGGAGTCTCCTTTCATATATTCATCCAGCAGTGCCAGCGCCCCGCTCTGCATGGTTTTGTATGGATTGGTAAACAGTGCCGTATTAGATACGGACTCATTTTCTATCACTGTGTCCAGAATATATACATCCGGCCCTTTTCCTGCCATAATTTCCGTCTGAAGTTTCTGGATTTCTCTTTCCCGTTTTTCTGCATTTGTGGAAAATACCGTCACGGTGATATCAAGATCATCCTCAAATCCCATAATCTGATCCGCAGCGCTGTCCACAAGCTCCCGAAAAGCCGGCTCCGTGATGACCTCAATCTCTTTCTTTCCCCCGGATTCCCCTTTTTCCTCACATCCGGCCATTCCTAAAGCCAAAGCACCCGCACATAAAAGTGCAATAAATCTTTTCTTCTTCATCTCGCCCCTCCTCTCCTGTTTTATCCCTCTGCTCTCTATACAAACAACTGATTCTCAATCTCCGTCATCAGCCCGTCTGTAAACGTTATATTCTGGATCTTTCCATCCTCAAACAATGCGGTTCCAGTCTGCTCATACTCTGCTTCTTCCCCGCCAATCGAATACTTCAGTGCGGCTGTAAAAGTATAATAATTTCCATCCGAGCTTTCTTCCGGCTGAATATTCACGCTTTCAAATGTTACCTTTACATCCCGATCCGCAGCGTATGCGTTCAGATTGGTATAAATCCAGTACGGAATACTCTCAATTCCCTGATCTGAAAAAAAAAGAGCCGTACATTTTTGTTAATAATTCTTCAAAATCATATACTCCATGTGCTCCAGGTTCTGTTGTTTCGGCAGCCTCCTGCTCCGCCTTCTCTTTCGCCTCCATATAAGCATCCTGCAGCTTTTGATCCGGTACGGTAAACAGCATTTCCAGCACTGTTGTCAACGTTTTCTGTTCCGGTGATTCCTGTTCCTTTTCCTCTTTCGAACATCCTGCAATACAAATCAAAAAAGTACATAAAACAACTATAATCCCCACTTTTACTCTCTGATTCTTCATAACTCCTTCCTCCTCTGTCTTCCTGACAAATTCCCTCCCTGTTCTGTGACCCATATCTAATAGTCCGATTAACTTTCCAGAACTTGTACCAGTAATTTTAATTAATCACTCATATTCTCTTCTTTATAACTCATTGGTATCACTCCCTAAAATGCTGTGTTTTTATTTCTTTCATATTTATCTGTTATTTTGTTTCAATATATCATTTTTTCTGTACATTTACAATCTATGCATTCTTAATATATCAACAATTTATTATTTGCATCCTAAAACGGAAAATTGTCCTCTCTCTTTGTCTTTTCAGAAAAATTTTATCTTTCACCGGCTTGCCTCGCCCTTCTTTTCATGCTATTCTGAGATCGTCTGAAAAGCTGTCTGCTTTTCTATCATTCACGGCATTCGCCGAACAATCCAATTCATAACAAAAAACATGGCCGGGATCTCTGTCTGTAAAGAATACGTTTTCTGTGAGACATCTCTTTTCTGCTGTTTGAAATTATGTTAGACTACAAGAAACAGAAACAGTTTTCTTCTGACAGGTGCCGGACCGCCACAGGAAGGAGACTGTTTATGCAAACAAACGAAGTCGAAATCAAAACCATTCAAACCACTTCGGAAGAAGAATTTATTATGAAGCCTTACATCGACTGGTGCTTCAAAGAGTTGATGCGCAATCCAAAAACAAGAACCGGATTCATCGCTGCATTGTTGCGTCTTCCTCCGGAACAGATCGGCAGGACAACGATCCTGGAAAACGAGCTTTCCAAAAGAACAGAGGAAGAAAAGCAAGGTGTTCTGGATGTCCGTGTCCTTCTGGAAAGCGGTACTCAGCTGGATATCGAAATGCAGGTTCTCTATATAGAATACTGGGATGATCGAAGTCTTTTTTATTTAAGTAAAATGTTTTCCAGCCAGCTCCAAAAGGGCGAATCTTATGACAAACTTCAAAAATGTATACAGGTTGGCGTCCTGAATTTTACCTATTTTAAAAAAGACAATTTCTGTCACAGAAGGGTCCGGTTCTATGATGAAGCAACCGGAGATCTGTACAGCGAAAAGCTGGAGCTTCAGATACTGGAACTTCCCAAAATCCCAAAAGAGTACCACCATCCTGACGGCATTATTGCATGGATGAAATTCTTCCGCGGCGGCAATAAGAAGGAGATGGAAGAAATGGCAAAGGGAAATGCATACCTTGAATCGGCCTACGAAGATCTTATGGAGATGAGTCAGGATGAGAAAAAACGCCTGGCATATGAAGCCCGGGAACGGGCCCTGCGCGATCAGCTTGCCTTGCAGCATCAGACTGAAAAAATATTTCAGCAGATCGCAGAAGTACAAGGAGAATTAGATAAAGCTAAGGACACACTTGCCGAAACCAAGGGACAACTCTCTGAAACTCAGGGACAGCTCTCCAAAACTCAGGGACAGCTCTCCAAAACTCAGGGACAGCTCTCTGAAACTCAGGGACAGCTCTCTGAAACTCGGGGACAGCTCTCCAAAACTCAGGGACAACTCTCTGAAACTCGGGGACAGCTCTCTGAAACTCAGGAACAACTCTCTGAAACTCAAAAACAGCTCGCAGAGGCTCATGCACAGAATGACGTTGCCCACGATCAGGGACGTAAAGATGCGATTATCGATTTGTATCAAAAAGGTCTCCTTAACCTAGAGCAGGCAGCATCCTCATATGGTATGTCGACAGAAGATTTTCAAAAACTGATCTTTTAATTAGAGCAGTTGGTGGTTAATATCAATTTTTATTTTCTGATAAGAAAAGACAGCCCCGGAGAGTCTGGACTTTTTCAAGTACTATGCTCTCCTTGGGACTGTCTATTCTTTTTTGAAGTCTTTATTTCATCCGCCTGAAAGTTGCTTTTTATTTCATCTTCACCAGATGAAAATAGGACGGATAAATTCCCGGAACAATGTTGGAAATCTGGTTTCCATTTTTCGGAGATGTCGATGTATGCCAAAACCGGTTTTCACTTGATGTTCTTCCCCAGAAAAATCCGATGTGGCAGTCTGCTCCCGGCTGATTCCAGTTTACAGGTTCACAGTAAATGATATCTCCCTGTTCTGCTTTTCCGGATTTCAAAAGAGCAGATACTGAATTGTATGTATAATACTCCACATTGGCTTTTTTGAAATAACGAAACCAGTTTGATGCGTTACATGCTCCGCCCCACAGTCCCATCTTGCCAATTGGCGCAAGATTGCCTCCGCATTTCTGCGTAACATAGGCAACAAACCCGGTACAGTTCATTCCACTGTAGCCATCAGCCCGTCTGTCACCATTCGGGTAAAGAATCTCGTGCATATTCAACGGGTTTTTCATTGGTTGATACGGAGTTCCCAGATAATAAGAATCATTTTGGTGTGCACTCAGTTCTTTTACAATCTTTGTTCCGTCAAATCCAAGTGCTTCGGAAAAAGACTTTGTCTTCTTCACCGGTACTGTCTGCTTTTTCTTGAAAGCATTACTTGTACTTCCCGGTGCTCCCTTTGTTTTTGGAACCAGCATAATTTGAAGTGCTTCCATACGGTAAGCATATCCTTCACTTCCAGAAGCCTGTCCGTTTTTCGCCCATCCAAGCCATCCGAAATTCTGGACATGCGCCCGGTAATAAATATCGTAGCACTTCGCAGCCTCTCCGGTCAGGCGAATCTTAACCGCCTCCATTCTCAGGCTTTTGGCCTGCGTTCCTGCCTGCTGTCCATTCTTCTTAAATCCCTGCCAGCCTATATTCTGGACATGCGCCGAGTATTCAATTCCGCCGGAAAGTTTCTGTGAATCCGCTGTATCAAGCCACATGGTCATAGCTTCCAGCCTCAGACTCTTTCCAACTGTTCCCATAATCTGCCCGTTGACGGATGTATTTGTATTTCCAATCTTTTGAACATGCCCGCGATAAGTCAAATCCATATTCGTATATGCTTTGATAAATCCCCTTGTTCCTGCTGCCGGTGATGGATCGCCTTTTTCCACAAGCCGGATCATACAGCTTTCCATCCGTGAACTCAGTGCAGAACTTCCTGCCGGAGCGCCGTTTTTCACCCAGTCCAGCCATCCATAATTTTGGATATGTACACGATAATAAATATCATACTGCTCGGCAAGCTCTCCCGTCAGGCGGATCTCAATCGCTTCCATCCGCTTCGATTGTCCCTGCGTTCCAGCCAGTTCTCCATCTTTCTTCCAATCCATCCAGCCGTAATCCTGTACATGTGCCCGGTATTCCACGCTTCCCTGAACAGCATCTTCTCCGCCCTGCAGTTTGATTCGGAGCGCTTCCATCCGTCTGTATTTTCCCTCAGTACCGGCCAGTTCACTCTCTTGTCTCCAGTTCTGCCAGCTCTCATTCTGGACATGTGCCTGATACGTAAGTGCCGGTTTCGCTGATCTTACTTTTTCTTTCGGAAGTTCCTGCACCTCCGTCACTGCCTGTTCCGCAGGCTCTTCACTCTCAGGTGCCTTCTCTGTATACGGATTTTCCGTTATGTTACCTTCCTCACTTGCCGGTTCTTCTTCCAAAACGTCTCCCGGAATGTTGTCCGGATTTTCTTCTACGGTTTCATCCTGGTCTTCTCCCGGGACTTCATCCGGTGTCATTCCTTCTTCCAGCTGTTCATCCTTTTCTGAATCTTCCCCGGTCTCTTCCTCTTTTCCGGATTCTGCCCCTTCCTCCGGCTGACTCATATCCTCTTCATTTTCCACACTTTCGGTATTTTTCAGTCCATTTTCCACAGATTCCTCTGCTGTAATGTAATCTTCCTGTGCATTGACAGAAAGCGGCACACTGGATACCGCCAGTGCCGCCGTCAAAAACAATACTGCTGTTCTTTTCATTCCTTACCCCCACTGAATTTATTATCCTATTCTCTCAAAAGCAATCGGAATTCCTCGTTCCGATTCGCAATATATGGTTTCGCCCTGCGACGTCCATACTCTTCCACGATCATACCACTTTCCCTTTGGAAGGTAAAGGCTCCTTCCGGTTTTCCCTTTCTCATAAACCGGCGAAACCAGATATTTTCCTCCTAACATGAACTGATCCGTCACGTTTTCCACATGTTCCTCCGGAAATTCATATGCCAGATATCGAATCAACGGTTCACCTGTAACGCTGGTCTTTCTGAGTTCTTCCATAATATACGGCAGAAATTTCTTCCGCACCTCAATGCTTTTCAAAATGCATGCAAAATTTTTTCGGCTCAGGATCCTGAACGGCGCCGCCGAAAACTGCATGGCAGGCATCAGACAGGCAATCTCGCAATGCCTGACAAACAGTTCTTCATCCAGTCCGGCTTTCTCCATGTTCTGGAAATTCAGATATTCTCCCCCTCCGATCATATCCGGACACCCATAAGCATGCCCCGTAATTCCCTGAAGCAGCGTGTCCGGAATCAAAGATGCAATTCCATTTTCTCCCCAGGAATGATCCTTGTCGCAGAGCCGCTGTAAAAGCGCATATCCCCCTGCCCGAAAAGATGCCCGGTACTCATTGTACGGATATTGTTCCCCGAACTCCGCCCAAAGTCTGGACTGTTCATCCGGCGTCACCCTTCCGAACGTTACATTATCATCCCGGTAATACATGCTGTCCCCTGCATCAAACTTAAATCCATCCACCCCCATGTCTGTAAGTGCATCGAGCTGACATTTCAGCCATTGTACTGCCTTTGGATTGGAAAAATCCAGAACTGCCGAATATCCATTCCACCATTTTGCGATGTACGGCTCCCCTTCCGGCGTCCGGATGAGAATTCCCTGATCCCTCGCCTCACGGTATTTCAGCGAATCCGGCGATACATACGGACAGACCCATACCATAACCTGATATCCCATCCCGTGGAGCTTCTCTATCATCTGCTCCGGATGCGGAAACTTTCCGCTGTGAAATCTCCAGTCTCCATAGCATTCCGCCCAGCCATCGTCAATCATCAGAACTCCGGGCGGCATCCTGCTTTCCAGAATCCGGCCGGCATATGCGAGAATATCCTCCTCATTCTGATGATAAGTAAGCTCGATCCATGTATTGTAAATAATTCTCCCAAACAGATTTTCCGCCGGCATTCCCCGAAATGGAAAATGCTTCTGCATGGCATGCAGATAGGCCTCCCGAAGGCCGCCTCCTGTCTCTTCCAGCTGATAGGAATCCGGGACCTCTATAACGCCGCTTCTGATCCTGATGTGAAATCCCTCCTCAGACCAGAGGCAGCGCCCTTTTGTCGACACCAGAAGAGGCATCTCCTGATTCGGCGTTGGATTACTGGTCAAATCCAGCTCCGTTTCCGTATCCGGACCAATCGGCATCCTCATCCCATATTTCACACAGGTACCATACCAGAATTCATTTCCTTGAAACTTAATCTTCATTTAAACTCCCCCTGTTTTTCTTTTGCGTAATATACCAGATCCATGCCATCTTTGATTTTTTCCGTTTTTCCTGTTTTTTGATATCCCATTTTTTCATATAGATAACAGAGCTTTTTCTCCTGTAAAATAGTATCCAGTTCCCATCTTTTTGCTTTTGTATAAAAAGATTCGACCATCTTGATAGCTTCCTGGGCATATCCGTACCCCTGATATTCTGGCAGAATAAAGATCTGTTTCAAAACACAACGTTTTTCAAAATCACAGATTCTAACTGCTCCAATATGTTTTTCTCCAAGAGTAATAAAATAAAAGTCTGTAAATGGCTGTTCCAGCCGCTCAATCGTTCGTTCCAGTTTTTCTCCTCCAGGATTTGTATCGTAATCCTGATACTTGTCCAGCAGATTTTTGAATGATGTCTTCTGCAAATCATATATTTCCTTTGCATGTTCCACATTGGCTTTTTCTAAAATCAAATCCATAACCTTTTCCTTTCCTGTATATTTTCCGCGTTCCTCATGAGTTAAGTATATATGCAAAGGTTGAAAATGCCAATCCCATACCTTGCTTTTTTCCTGCTCGTGATATTCCTCTTGCCAGACATTTTCCGGAATTCTATAATTAATTTATATCGTGGAATGAGATTTAAAAAGGTAATAAAAATATGAACTGTATAAGTAAAGAAAGAAAAAGCTGCATTACAGAATTGAATAAAATGGCATTGCCGTTGATCGCAGGTTCCATCACAAGTATCTTGATGGGAATCATTGATCAGGCTTTTATCGGACACATTTCCTTAGAAGCATATGCCGGTGTCGGACTTGTCTATTCCTGCATCAACAGTCTCGTAGGTGTTCTCGGTGCATTTTCGATCGTCTTTAATATTTGCGGTTCTAATCTAAAAGGAAGAAATGATTTAAAAGGTATCAGCGAAGAGTTTTCCCTTCTCCTGATTCTGTGTGGAGGCATCGGATTCGGGCTTTTTATTCTGTTTAATATATTCTGCAATCCGATTTTACATAAAGGCTTCGGATTAACTGGTAAAACTCTGCAGGAAGCGTCAGAATATCTTAGGATTTTCAGTTTTTCCATTCCACTGAATTTAGTCATCTTTCTGTATTCAAGCGTATTCAAAATATTTAAAAAAACGAACCATATCTTTGCCACAACCTTGTTTATAAATATACTGGGTGTGTGTTTAGACTATATTTTGATTTATGGAAAACTGGGCCTTCCTGCGTTTGGAGCAAAAGGTGCCGCATTAGGAAGTATACTGTCTCTGATTGTGTATCTAGGCATCTATAGTTATACAGCACGCCATCTTGTTCAGATTGATCTGCGGATTCCTCAGATATTAAAGAAAATAAAAGACAAGATCCGCTTTTCCATTCCATTTTTAGCTCAGGAATTCATGGAAGATATCTTATTTGTAGTGGGATTGAATATGATTGTAGCCCGGATCGGCACAGTAGAATTGTCAGCATACAATCTGATTCTACAGATCATTTCGATTATACAAATGCCCATGTTTGGCTATTCCACAGCTACGGTTTCTTTAGTAAGTGAGGCTTTCGGAAATGGCAGCCATAAAAAGGCAAAACAGATAAAAAATACAGCCACGCTACTGTCTTTAAGCTGTTTCGCCTTGATGTTTCTTGTCCTGATAAACTGTGATTCTTATATTATTACTTTTATCTCAGATGAAGCAGAAGTCGTGTCCCTGGCACAGTTCTGCCTTCCTGCCGCTTTGCTTGCCCAGATCTTTAACTATGGACTCAATATCGAAAAGTCAGCTCTGCAGTCTATCAATGAGTCCCGCTACACACTGCATGTAACATTTACTATCAATATGATCATACTGTGCCTGTGCGGCGTACTGATAAAAAACTTATTGATGCTATACGTCCTTTTAGGCATCGGCTATGCCGCCGTATATTTGATTTTGTATCAGCGGTCCCGCAGAAGGCTGAATGCGGATTTGCGGTAAAAAATAAATTTACTTCTAAAAAACAAAATAATATGTCCTTCTCCAACTCCTGTTTTTACCAGAATATTCGGAACCTCGCAGCTACTCTTTCACCTGCATCTCGTATTGTTTCCACACTCTGTCTGCCAAATCTGACACGAATTTTTCCCATCCATTTTCCGGTTCTACTCCCCATTCTACAACCTTCTGGATGTCCGATGTCAGAGTCTTTTCAACATCCGTTATAAAATATGCTCCATCCAATTCCTCAAAACTTTCTTCTACTGCTGAAATTGTTACATCTGAACAGTCGGATAACCAATTCCTGATCTCACTTTTCTCTACCGCGATTCCATCGGTGGTGCTAAAAACCTGCCCTATGTTCTCAATACCATCCTCTTTTTCCTGCATCTTATCATTTAAAAACAGCATTAAAAATTCATATGCTTTTTCTTTATGATCGCTGGACATTCCAACTGCCCCATAAGTCATAACGGATGCCATTTTTCTTCCTTCCAATTCCGGAATGGTCTTAACGTAAACCTCTTCTCCTCCTGTCAACGAACCGATAGGCTGTATTTGATACTGTTCTTCTATGTTATCTACCGTATCTACCAACCATTCCTGTTGAAGTGACAAGAAAGATTCTGCAAATGCTGTCCATTTCTCTTTATCAAACAAAACTTGTTGTGTTTCATAATCTGCTGCCGGCTGATACCATCTTCCAGCTGTCAAATATAAACTCCCATCGATTTCCTCTTTCAATCCAGAGCCATCCTCTTTTTCCGCCTGTTCCAACCATTCCCCCAGAGTCTCCTCTGTCACCTTCTCAATGTCATTAGATCCTGATAGTACATAGTAATAACAGGAGAGCGGAATAATATATTGCTTTCCGTCATATTGTCCTGCATTTAAAATCTTCTTATTATAGGTCGTATCATTCCAATAAGAATCTGTTTTCATATATTCATCTAATGATGCTAATGCTCCGCTTTGCATCGTTTGATATGGATTTGCAAATAACTCCGTTTTCACCTCTGCAGCATCTGGATTCGTATCCAGCAAATATACATCTGCTCCTTTTCCCGCCATAATTTGTGTCTGAAGCTTCTGAATCTCTGCATCCCGTCCATTTTCCTCAGTAGGAAGTACCTTTACATTTATCTCAATGTCTTCTGTTTTCATCATAAAATCAGCTACACTGCTTACTTCTTTCTGAATTGATGGGTCCGTGATCACTGTCAGTACAGTTTCATTTTCTTTTCCATTTTGCTTCTCACATCCGCTCATTCCTGTAAAAAGTATTCCAACACATCCCAAAGCAATGATTCTTCTCGCCATATTTTTCATAATGATGCACCTCCTCTTGTTAATTTCATTGTTTTCGATAGTAAGCTCAAAAATTTTTATTGTCTAGTTCTGAAAGCTTATAGCAAAATGTATCATCCAGCAGATAAGTATATGCCGCCTAAAACATCTGCATAGACTAGAGTTTCTTCTGGTTGTCTTATATAAACCTCATAATCTGCATTTCGATACAGGGTTGCGCCTTCAACTAACAAATCCTTTTTTCTCTGCCATATCATTTTTATCAATCTATTATGTATTTATTTCTTAATTCTCATTTATTTTATATTTTTCTTTATTGTTTTCTGTCATTTCAAATTATACTCTATTAACCTGACAAACTCAATATCACTTGCGTAAACGTCACGATTCTTTGCGCAAATGTTACTTACAGCAAAAAAATCCCGGAGAGCTTCACACTCTCCGGGTCTTTTTCCGATCCATCATCTTACAGAATATAATCGCCGTTACTGTACTGATCGTCGTCGCTAATCTTCACCCTCCATCAAAGGCATATTGATCAATTCCTGTAATTTCTTCTGTAACACACTCTTATCAGGCAACTGTAGCTGGTATTCTGCGACCATCATCGGAGATAATGTTCTGCTCATTGCATACTCAACTACTTCATCATCCTTTGATGCACAAAGGATCATCCCCACACTTGGATTCTCATGTTTCTTTTTTTTCTGCCGATCAAGCGCCTCCAAATAGAAATCCATCTTGGAAATATATTCTGGCTTAAATCTGCCAATCTTTAGTTCAAAAGCCACTAAGCACTGTAAGCCGCGATGAAAGAATAAAAGATCAATTTTGTAATCCTCTCCTCCCACTTGCACCCTGACCTCATCATCTATAAAAGTAAAGTCTCTGCCAACCTCCAAAATGAAGTCCCTCATATTGCTGATAAGACCCTTTCTCAGATCAGCTTCCTTAAAATTTGATGGAAGATCCAGAAACTCTATTACATAAGAATCCAGGAACGGATTTTCCTTCAACTCTTTTATCGGTTCAGGCAACAGCTTTTCCTGAGACAGCATGTATCTCTCATAGTATCCGCTATCAATCTGACGTGAAAGTTCTCTTGCTGAATAATTCTCTTTTACACACAAGGCTAAATAAAAATGGCGTTCTTCCACTGTTTTCGCTTTTGAAATAATAGCCAAATGATTTGACCAGCTTATTTGTGTCAACAGTGTTGTCACAAATTCATCGTCCTTATAGGTTTCATAAAATTTCTTCATCCGATATAAGCCACGTCTGTTGAACCCCTTTATGCCAGGAAAAGCATTCTGTATTTCTTCCGCCACAGTATCGATATAGGCATCGCCAAACGAAGCCTTCTCGGATTCTGTGCTCAGATGTTCTCCAATCTTCCAATACATATTAATCAATTCTTCATTAACCTTTTTCAATGCATTTTGTCTTGACTGGCTGATAATCTGAATAAGGCTGCCTGCGACTGTAATCTCATTACTCATATTTTCCCGCCTTTCAAATTTGTGACAACACTGTTGACATAAATCACGATTCCTTTCTCTCCACATAATTCAGTTCAACGTCAAAGCCAAGATCCTCCATCATAGCAAGAAACGTCTTATTCATGATCTGCTCTTTACTGCGGATAATCTTATTCACATATGACGGTGATGTTCCGATATTCTCTGCAATCTTTGCCTGCGTAGTAGATTTCTCGATACATCTCATCTTTATATCCATTTCGATATTGTTCTTTAACATATTTTTCTCCATTGTTCTTCTCAATTATTTGACTTATAACTCAATTTATTATACCACAAATCCTCATTTCTAACCAGTCCACAAAAAAATCCCGGAGAGCTTCACGCTCTCCGGGTCTTTTTACGATCCATCATCTTACAGAATATAATCGCCGTCACTGTGCTGATCGTCGTCGCTACAATCCCTGCTCCCACGATTGCCGTGGGCTCCACGCTGCCGTACTGGCTACGGAAGGCAATAACATTGACCGGGATCAGCTGAAGGGACGAGATATTCAGAATGAGGAAGTTGCACATGGCGTTGCTGGCCGATGTACTTCCATGATTCAGTTTTCCAAGCTCCTCCATGGCTTTCAGGCCTGCGGGGGTCGCGGCCCATCCGAGGCCGAGAAAGTTGGCTGGTGTCAAGCTAGGACTAAAATATTTTTACAAATAAGAACAATCTTTTCAACCATTTTATTGTCAAAAGACATTTTTTATCTTTTCTTCATCAACCGTTTTTTGACGTCACATTTCATAATTTCATACATCACAAACCAGATCAATACATACAAACTATAGACGGTTCCCATGATGCCACTGAACTGCATAATTTCTGTTCCAGTAAACAATCTTGTCTTTAATGTCAGGGCGGTAAATAGAATGCCTCCGATTAGTGCTTGAATTGCAGGAAAAAGTATAAAGAAACGGAGTTGAAATACAACTTTCTTCATTCTGTCCTTTTCCTTCATACCCAGTTTTTCCAAAAAATCATTATCCCATTTCCAGTTGTTTTCCTCCTCCTTGACAAACAGAAAATACTGAAAAACTGCCATGATCATCAGAATCAGCAGGATAAATCCATTCGCTGTCCGGGTAAGAAGGATTTCAGACTCTGTATTCTGAATCATTTGCGACTTCTCATAAAATGGTTGGATAGAACGATCCCAAAGTTGATCAAATCGATTCTTTTCTTTCAAATACTCAAGCTGATCTGTAACCTGCTTTGTTTTTCCATCCGGAATATTCATGCAAAGCAGTACTGTCGGACCTTCTGTCAGATTTCCTGCATGAGATACTGTATAAAGCTTCCACTCTTCATCTGTAATAGATTCCCGTACATTCCAATTTTCTCGATTATAGGCAGAAATTTCATTCCATGCCTTTTCAAAATATTCATCAGACAGGACAATCAGGTTTTCCTGCTTCCCCTGCTGAAAAATCCCAATCAGGCTATCCCTCTCTTCACTAACAATATTTCTCTCCGGAAAGATATTCCGATAATCAGCTGTATTATAATATTGAAGCGGCTGTCCAAAACGCAGATGTTTTTCAATCCGTGTAGTATCCCAGTCAATCGTATTGGTCTTGACTGAAAGATCCTGCTGATAGACCACATGCATCTTCTCTCCTGAAAGCTCCAGATTTCTTCTCTCTTTTCCCATGACCTCTCTCATCTGATTATAAGATGTTTCAGAAATTGCAATATGCTGTCCCTGCGGCCATTGAACCGGTCGAATTCCTCCCGCCCACGAAGGAATTTTATCACTTCCATAAATAGAGGTCATTCTTACCATCGGGTACTCGATAATATCTGCCCCTGCTTCCCCTGCAATCTTTTCCAGATCAGGGATATCCGCCTCATACGCCATGCATACAATGTCATATGGATACATACCTTCTACATTTTGCTTCATCATAGAACTGATAAACGCTGGGGAAAATACTGCCAGAAGCAAAAATTGAGCAACAGAGAGATAGAACAGCAGCCATACATTTTTCCAGAACCGGTAATAAAATGTATTCCACCGGAAAATTCCCTGATAATATCCTGCCTTGTGCTCTCGCTTTTGCAGCCAAAGCGCCAGTCCTCCCATCAATAAGCAGAGGATTCCCAGTACCGGAAGACAGTAAACCACTTTCATTTCCGCCCATCCCCGAATGGAAAACCATGCCATTCCAAGCACATAGAGAAATATTCCAATCATGATACGTAAAAACAGATTTCTTTTCGGTCTTCTTTCCTTCGCCTTTTCTTCTGTCAGATTAGTCGAATTTCCAAGTGCAATGAAATTCTCCTGATTAAATCCCAGCGCCAAAAGCATCAGTACAAGGTAAACCAAAAAGCCAAAGAAAATCTGCGGAGCACTTACCACTCCCGGCAGATCTACGTTTCCATGAAAGTTCTTTGTAAATGCCCTTCTCATGAGAACCGCTCCCACAGCTCCGGCAGGAATTCCAATCATTGCCGCAATCAGAATGTTGATAAAAAATTCCACAAGGAAAATAAGATACGCTGTATTTTTCCGGATACCAAGAATAACCATCAACCGGTATTCTTTCTTCTGTTCCTTTATGTACCAGGAAATGACCATGACCATCATCAAAACGCTTAAAATTCCTAAGATCAACGCCAGACTCTGAAAAAGTCCATGAATTCCCTCTCCAAACATGACACTTGCCAACGCAGAATCGGACTCTTCCTTTCCTCCGTAAAGTTTATCTGTCATTTGGTACATGGAAAAAACAATGTAACAGATTGCTGCAAGCAGCATCGCTGCCATAACAAAAATAACCTGATTTTTTCCTCGATAACGAAAATTCTTTCGAATAACCTGATAAAATTCTTTTGGATATTTACCCGGAAAATAATTTGCCTTCTTTCGATGGGCTCTTTCTTTTCGTTCATCCTCCTTAAGCGTCTCATACCGTTCATTGATTTCTTCCTGCTGTTCCAGATATTTCACACTCACAAATTCCACTGCCGAAATTGCCATATAATATAATGGAAAATTGACATAAAGTGTAAGATCCATAGTATTAGTAAGTACTGCAAGAAGCCCTCCATACAAAACCATACTGATCGCAGGAAGATATTCTAACCACTCTTGTTTTTTCCCACGCAAAATAAAAGTTGTTCGAATGACCGATGCGAACACATAAAGAGAAACCAATATGAAAATTATATATTCCGGATGAAACTCTTCTTCATTAAACATCCTGATAATCATTCCCGACCAGTAAAGCGATTCCCCAGGGGCACGAAATTTCATGAAAAACAATGGCGGAATTGTAAGAATCCCACTGGCGATCTGTATATGCTTAATCAGTTTCTCTTTTTTCTGAAACGTCATTTCCCCCCACCTCTGTTCAATTTTTCTATTTCTCCTTGATGCAGTCTATATATCGTGTCCATACCTTCCAATTCTTCTTGATGATGTGTTACAACAATTACAGTCTGATTTGGGAATAGTTCTTTCATTGATACTTTACGTGACTCCATATCATATCCTGTTGTCGCCTCATCCAGAAGCACAATCTTAGCTTTTTTTAATAATGCTCTTGAAACAGCAATTTTCTGCCTTTCTCCTCCCGACAACTTCTGTCCACCGTTTCCAAGGATGGTTTCATATCCTTCCTTCATTTGAGAAACAAAATCATCTGCACCACTTTTCCGGCAACTCCTTACAATCTCTTCTTTGCTATATTTTCTACCTAAGTCTATATTATCCCAAACTGATGCATTATAAAAGAAAGGATTCTGGCTTACTACAGCAATATTATTTCTAATGGTTTCTACTCCAATTTTCTGGATTTCTTGACCTTCTATTTTAATTACTCCTGAATCCGGATGGCATATACCTGTAATCAAATTAAAAATTGTTGTTTTACCCGCTCCGTTTTTTCCAATAATTGCGACTTTTTCGCCTTCATAAATCTGAAATGATATACCATCTATAACTTTTTTTTGTCTATCATATGAAAATTTCACATCTTTAAATTCAATTATTGGTGTTTTTCCTTGTTCATCCATATAGTTATTTACGCTTTTTGTAAAGAGCGCAGGTTCTTCTTCTCTATTTAAAAAAGTATAAAATCTATCCGCAGAAGGTCTTATCTTCGCAAAATAATACTTAACATCAATCAATAATGTAATAGACGAATTGATAGTTCCACAATATGTAACAAATGCTAACAGACTCCCAGCTGTCATTTGTCTTTGTATTACGAAATATCCTCCCACTAGGTAAATTATTCCTATTACAAGTGCGTCTAGAATATTTCCACAGAAAGAATATTTTTGATCCCACATAACATTTTTTTGATAAGAATCAAGCAGAATCTTCCGTACCTTCCTTAGCTCTTTATTTTTAAAGTTATATAACGTCCATAACTTCATTTCCCTCATTCCGTTTACTTGTTCTTCTAACCAAGACATAAATTGATTATTTACAATTAAGTTTTCTCTTAGGATATCTCTTTTTCTTTTTGAAAACAAAGTGACGATTCCATATTTGACCCCAATCATTACAAATAAAAGCACTGTCATATTTTTATTAACAACTGATAAACCCAACGCACCTGCCAGTACTTGAAATACTGCCCCTACAGAAACTGCTGCTATTTCATCAAAAATCGCAGACAGATATTGTATATCTGTCTGTAGCGCATTGATAATCTCCATTCCATTTTTGTCTTTATAGAAACTCATAGGGCACCGATATAATTTTTGAAACATTTTTTCATTTAATAAAGCAAACATCTTGTTATGTATTTTCATAAATCCATATGACCGCAGTACCCCACTTCCGGCACCTATGACTTTAGCTAATAAAAATAAAATAACAGAATACAATAGTACTGTAAAATTACCTTTAATAATTCCATCATCTGTAATTTTTGTTACTAAAAACGGTTGAATATAGGTTATGATGCTTTCTATAATTATGCATGCCAAAAGTAACAAGAGGTACTTCTTGCACATAAAAATAATTCTTTTTAAATCAATTTTTAATGTATTCATAAATACTATGCCTTTACTCCTTGTGTAGAAGAGGAGATTACAAATTTGTAATCCCCTCTTCTTTTTGCCTTATGGTGCAATCATGATAAAAAGCAACTGACCCATATCGACTCCTGCATCATTGCATACTGTAATGCACAAACATCCTGTCATAACCTGCATCGTTGGCATTTTACGATATACTTTTTTCCCTAATCTTTTTTCCATACTTTTCACCTCCTTTTTATTTTAGCTATCTACTGTTAATTCTTAGAATTTTAACAGTCTACGTATCATCCGTTCTATTTTTGCATAATTTTTTACATTTCCATCTATATAATCTGTTTCCGGTATATAGATATTAAACTCCCTTTCTATATCAGCACAAATCATAACTAACTCTCTTGGAGGTATACTCAATTTTTTCCCCAACAAATTTTCCTCTTTTAATTGAGGCTGTTTTTGGAAATTTATCCCTGTTCTTTTAAGAAAAATCTCATTTAATTTATTACTAATATTTTCTTTCATTTTCTTTATACTCTCTCTATTTCCACATAATTTTGCAGTCTTGTAATAATTGCTTCTGTTAATCTTTCGATTTCGTTTTGACTATCTAATGCAAAAATACATTCATTTTTTAGTCCTCTCATCGTAGAATCAACCAATTTTTTTTCAATTTCAAACGAAATAATTTCATTCTTTTTCAGAGATTCATTTAAATCTACCGCTTTATTTCTTATATTAATAAAGTCAATTTCCTCTCCTAATATTTGTTCTGTTTCTTGTTCTATTTTTTTAATATCTTCTTTTTCATAATCTCCCCAAAAAATTTGTAACACTACACAATCTGGATGAAGGATTCGTGATATGCTATACACAGTAAGCCCCATATCTTCTAAAATCTCTCTCCCAAATGAAACGGTTCCCTTTTCAATCCCAACAAGAAACAGATCATAATTATGGGTTATTTCAATTTCTTTCATATAGCGATTCGCTATCACTAATTTTTCAGATGATATTTCTGGATCTAAATATTCGTGAAGACTATATACATCATCCATTTCATCTTTAGTCAATGTATCAGTAAATAATGCTGCTTTATACCCTTTCTCCTCAAAACAATTTTTTAAATCAAATAACAATTGGAAATTATATAGTACTTCAGAAAGTCCTATCACATATACTATCGAAGTATCAATATCAAACAGCTCTCTATTAACTTCTTTCATTTTGATTTCCCTTTCTCAAAGATTCTGTTTCAAAATCATATCCCAGTTCACGTAATATACAATAATCTTTAAAAATATTTTCAATCTTTTTTCTTACGTTTGAACAATTCTGTAATAAACATTGCTTTAATTCGTTTTTGTCTTTTTCCGCATACCGTATACAAAAATCACAGTAACGATATGCCCAGCATCCTTTACACTGATCAGATGTTAAATCTTCAATATTTAAGATTCTAGTGGCTTTCTGAATATCTATTCCAGAATCGATCGTTCCTAATTTTGCCAACTCCACATTTTCACAAACCTTTTCACATGGATATAAATCTCCTTCTACTGTCAAAAATAAGCTTCTTATCCCTGGAAGACAAGGTCCGCCATGATGCCATTTTGCTGGTAACTCTATATTTTCATTTTGTTGCTTTCCTCCACGCAATAATTTTAAATACTCAATTTGGTCTCTACAAATTACAGAAGTATTTTCTTTTTTTATTTTGCCCAATTTGTTCATTAACAGTTTAAAATACTCATAATTATATTCTTCAACAAATTGATCTGATGATGTAGTTTTTTCTTTTTTCCCCTCGTCTCTGACTAATCCAGAAGTGAAATATACATCCTGAAATAATTCTTCACCCTTAAAATAGTTTCCTATACACGCATAGCTTTCTTCTGGATTGATTACTGTATTAAATCCTACATTAGAAATAAAGAAATCCCAATAATGCTCTTTTATATATCGAGCATTTTTCATAACGATATCGTAACTTCCTTTTTCACTTCCCGCAAACCTTCTATATCTATCATGAATTTCTTTAGGACCATCAAAACTAATAGTTATTCGAAACTTTTTTTCGATAAGATAATTTAAGATTTCATCCTTTAGTAACGTTCCATTAGTTGTAATAAGAAAATGAATTACTTTATCTTTTACCTTATCCTCCAAATATTCTACGCATTTTTTTATCAGATCAAATTCTAATAGCGGCTCTCCTCCGTAAAATCCAACTCGGAGCTCCTCACAAGAATCCGAATGTGATAAAATAAAGTCCATCCCCTTTTTTGCGGTTTCAAAACTCATTTTTTTATTCGTGTGTGTCCTCGTATAATATTTTCCAGAATATACACAATAATCACATCTTAAATTACACTGTTGTGTAACCTGCAGAGTCAAATTTCCCACACGATTTTTATAAAGTGAAGGTAAAAGTTTTGTTGCTGGATGTTCTGAGATCTGCACACGGGAACTTTTTAAGTATCCGCAAGTTTTTAATTTTTGAATCTGTTCATTTTCTGCCTCACCTTCATCTATTTTTAGCTTATCATACGTATCACTGTTAATTTTTAAAATTGAATCCGTATTTACATCATACAAATAATATCCTGTGGAACAGGAAAATAAATGAATAAAAGGCTTTCTAAAATTTTGTACTTCCATATCCTTTACCTCTGCATTAACTAATTGCTCAAATTTATTCTTATCTTTCTATATATTTACTTATCTCTTCAATATATAATTTTATAATATTTAATTCATTATTTTTTAATTATAAATAGTATTTTGTAATATGTTGATTACTATTTGAAGCACTTGAAATAATGCGACAAAAATATTTGCTATCATAATACTTTTCATACAATTATCACATTTGCTATTTTCTAAAATCAAAACAGTCACACAAATAATTATTTCTATTATAAATACTATTTTACAAAGATCTCTTTTTTCATTTCTATCTATTCTTTTATTTGGTGAATCAATAGGACTAAATATCAAAATAATTAATACAGAAATTAAAAAAGCAATTCTCAAACCTCAGCCTGGCACTATCATTCTTGTAATTTCAACCCCCGCAAAAATTGATAAAATAGAAAAGAAAGTACACTGTAATTCCGTTTTAGCATGATAACCTCCACTGAATTTTCGTACTATAGCAAATACAAAAACGAAACAGGCTGTAATCCTCCATTCCTGTAGTATATATCCCATAAATACCGCATAAAAAACTGGCATGATTAGTAGCTTCAAGCTTTGAATCGCATATTCATAAATTTCTCTTTCTTCTTCATCTATGCTCCCATTATCAATCATCCAAGTCACAATTTTTTTTCTCATCTTTGCACCTTCTCTGCCTCTTAAAGTTCTTCAGTTCTTCCGGGGCTTTCGGTTGAAAAATATATGCACATGACGAAGTGTTTGCCTCAATATGTAACACTTGATCCAAACATTTTTTTATCCTCCGTGAAATTCTTTCATTCAAATTATTTTGTCTCACAATTATCAACTCCTCATTTTAAATTCTGATTTTATTCTATCAAATTTTATTCTTAAAATCTTACCTTTAGGCTCTAAGGTATAATCTTTTACTTTTTTGGCAAAATCACACTAAATCGTGCAAAAAAATAATATTATGCAGAATTTTCTATGTATTTTATTGGTTATCTCTTTTCATTTATCTATAATTCCTGATCAGTTCTGTAGTTTATTCTTTCAAATTCTCTTAAAACTTGTTAGAATAAGTCAAAGGATGTGATATTATGGATGTACAATATAAATCTATTGGAAAAAGAATCAAGCTGAGAAGGAAAGAACTAAATATCAAGCAAAATGAACTTGCAGAAAAACTGAATATTTCCAATAATCATTTGTCTTCTGTCGAGAACGGAAGAGAAAAGCCAAGTCTGGAACTTCTCTTAAATATATGCGAATTATTAAATGTAACCCCTGATTATCTATTGTTAGGAAATATGCATACGAATGATATTTCTCAAGACATTCTTACCGGCTTAAGACTCTGTGCCGAGGAAGACGTCCTCTTAATTCGTAATATGATAGAACTTTTAATTAAGAGAAACCATAAAGACTGGAACAATCGAAATCTTTTATAAACTCAAAGAAAGCGTAGACAAAATAACATTTCATTATGTCTGCGCTTTTTAATTGCTATTTTAAAAAAACTTATGTAAAATAAATCCAGATACCACAGAAAGGTTGAGGATATTATGAATATTTTTATATGTGACGATGACGAAAATATCATTAACCAGCTTTCTACTTATATTCAGGAATATTTCAAAAAAAACAAATTAAAGTGTCCTGCCCTTATTCCCTGCTGCTCAGGTGAAACTCTTCTTTCAAGTCAGCAGCATCCTGACATTGTGTTTCTCGATATTGAAATGCCGGGGATGAGTGGAATTACCACCGCTGCCAAATTAAAAGAATTAAATCCGCGTGTTATTATTTTTATCGTTACTTCTTTTATGGAATATCTTGATAGTGCAATGGAAATTCATGTGTTTCGATACTTAAATAAGCCCATAGACAAGTTACGTCTTTTTCGCAACTTAAAAGATGCGCTTCGCATTTATAATGCTCAATCTCTCCAGATAGCAATTGAAACAAAATCGGAAGTTTATACTGTTTATACCAATGATATTATTTTTATTGAAGCTCGTGACCGCAAGATAACTGTTTATACAACTAATGGCTCTTATAGTTCTATTCATTCTATGAATTATTGGGTGAATAAATTAAATGGATTATCTTTTTTCCAAACACATAAAAGTTTTCTCATCAATCTTAAATATGTATGTCACTTTACTCACGACACAGTTTATTTATACGATAACCGCTTTCAAGCTTACTTAACCCGAAGAAAATATACATTATTTAAAAACACTTATTTATTATATCTAGATAGCACTAAATAAAGGATTTAAACTACTATGTTGATTTCTCTATTCTATTTTCTCATTTACTGTATAGAAGCCTGCATTTTGAAGCAATATTGTAACTCATTATTTGTGCCAAGGCGCTCGGCGGCAAAGCAATGGAGTGTTCTTTTCTTACTTTATATGATTTTATTCCTACTCTCCTTTGCAAAAAATGTTCTTCTTAATGTTTTTGCCTTTTGCTTAATGAACTGGATTTATATTTTATTTTCTTATAATCTACGATGGTACTATGCCCTTTTTCATGCAGTTATGGTAACTACCATTATGGGATTAAGTGAATTCATAGTCTCAAATGCCTTCCATCAGCTTGCACTGCACCTATATACTTCCAATAACAGCCTGCAAAATGTCATACTTTTAGGTGTTGTAAGCAAACAACTATATTTCTTTATATTATATGGCCTGTCCCATATATATAAATCAAAGTCTTCTAATATCCCACCTAATATTTCTATCGCATTTATTTTGATTTCTTTTTTATGCTTTGGAGTTACTTCTACACTATTGGTTATCGGATATTATGTTGAATTACCTTCTCATTTTGGATACTTAATGGCTTTTAGCAGCCTTTTGCTTTTGATAGTCAATATCTTCATCTACTTCCTCTTCTCCTACACCCAGCGGAAAAACGAGGAGTTTACACAAATGCATCTACAAATGCAAAAGGAATCCGATCTGGTCCATTTTTATCAGATGCTGGCCGAACAAACAGATGCCCAGAAACTTGTGATTCACGATATCAAGAAACACCTTTATGCGATTTCTTTATTGAATAATGAACATGAAAATCAAAAAATCAGCGACTACATAGAAAGACTTACTCATTCTTCTCAACTCAAGGTTTCTATGCGTGTTTGCGAGAATGACTTCCTGAACGCAATTTTCAACCGTTATCTGCAAAGATGTGAGCATCTCCATATTACATTGGATATCGATATCCGAAAGCAGGCCTTGTCGTTTATGGATGAATACGACATGATTTCCCTTTTCTGTAACCTGCTTGATAATGCAGTAGAAGCTGCCACCGGTTGCCCGGATTCTTTTATCGAAGTATATGCTGGTTTTTCAAAGTCTCATAATCTGCTTCTGCTTTCCGTGAAAAATTCGTGTATTCAGAAACCGGCCATAGATACAAAAGGCCGTTTAAAAACGCAAAAATCTCCAAATGGCATTCACGGTACTGGACTGAAAAGTGTTCTCCGTGTAGTGAAAAAATATGAAGGAAACTACGAATTATCCTACGATGAGCAGAGTCATGTTTTCTCTACTGTTATTACACTAACGAATTCAAAGGAAGAAAATTAAAAATCCCGGAGAGCCTCACGCTCTCCGGGTCTTTTTCCGATCCATCACTTTACAAAACACAATTCCTGCTGCCGTGCTGATCGTCGTCGCCACAATTCCCGCCCCAACGATCGCCGTGGGCTCCACGCTTCCGTACTGGCTGCGGAAGGCGATCACGTTGACCGGGATCAGCTGAAGGGACGAGATATTCAGGATGAGGAAGTTACACATGGCGTTGCTGGCCGATGTACTTCCGTGATTCAGTTTTCCAAGCTCCTCCATGGCTTTTAGACCTGCGGGTGTCGCGGCCCATCCGAGGCCGAGAAAGTTGGCGATGATATTCGTCGTAATGTATTCTCCTGCCTTGTGTCCTCCCGGTACTTCCGGAAACAGGAACCGGACAAAGGGTTTCAGAATCTTTGCGCCTTTTTCGATCATGCCGGCCTTTGTGGCAATCTCCATCAGCCCCATCCAGAAGGCCATCACACCCATCATGGTAATGCAAAGTGTCACAGCTTCCCCGGCAGAGTCAAGCGCCGCGTCTGTAATGTCCGGTATTTTCCCTGTAAACGCAGCGAAGATGATTCCAATCAGAATCATCCCCGCCCATAAATAATTCAGCATCGATTCCCACACTTCTTTTTTCACATTATATGTGGGAATCCGGCAGATTATTTTCCGCTCTGCTGAATATCTTTCATTTTAATATTGTTTTTCTTCAGTTTCAGGTAAACAACCTCCCTGAACAGGGCATAAAGGACAGAAACAATCGGAATAAAGATCAACATTCCGACAATTCCCATCAGGCTTCCGCCGATACTGACTGCTGCCAGTACCCAGATCGAAGGCAGGCCCACGGAATTTCCTACTACATGAGGATAGATCAGGTTTCCTTCAATCTGCTGCAATACAAGGAAGAGAACAATAAACCAGAATGCCTGAATCGGATCGATCATAAAGATCAGGAATGCTCCGATTGCGCATCCGATAAATGCTCCGAAAATCGGAATCAGTGCCGTAAAGGCAATCAGGATACCGATCAGCCATGCGTACGGCATCTTGAAAATACTCATTGCAATGACAAACATGGTTCCGAGAATCACTGCTTCCACACACTGTCCAGTCAGGAAGTTGGAAAAAGTGCGGTATGTCAGCGAGCAGACCTCAATGACCGCTTCTGCCTTTCCTTTCTCCACGAATGCAAACAGCACTTTCTTAGCCTGAACAGAAAGCTTCTCCTTCTGTAGAAGGATATAGCATGCAAATACAAACGCGATAAAAAACGTAGTAAACCCACTTACAATACTCATTGCCGCCGTCACACCGGATTCCACGATGTTTCCCGCGCCGTTTGATACCCAGTCTACAGCAACCTCGATCACCTTCTGCCAGTTAAACTCCAGCTGATTGAAATAGGCCATCACTTCTTTATTGTTGTGGAACCAGTTATCTGCCCATTCCTGTACTTTCGGAATGAACGCCTGGATGCTGGCGCCAAGTTTTGCGATCGTTCCGGTCAGCTGCGGGAGGACTCCAAAGAGAACGCCTCCCACAATGCCGATCACAAAGATAATCGTAAGAATCAGGCTGGCAGGTCTTGCAAGCTTCCGCACGGCTTTATATTTCTTTTTCCACTTTTCCTGAATCAGCCGGTTCTCAATAAAATGCATCGGTACATTAAACACAAATGCAATCGCACCACCGAGAATGAAAGGAAACAGCACACTGATCACAAATTTTACTGCCTGAATCACCATCTCATATTTCCAGAAGCACAGAATAATAAGTGCTGTAAAAACGATCAGGTGTCTTATTTTTTTCATATTCTCGTTGTTTAATTCCATATAAAGTCCCCTTTATTTTACTCCGAAACGGATTGCTTTGATACACTGAATAACCGGAATATTTAAAATTGCAAGTCCATAAACCGTCAAAAGCTGTGTTATGCTTAATGAAGTTACACTAAATATACCTTCCAGTGCCGGTATTGTCAATACGGCTGTAATCAGGACAAACCCGATCAGGAATGCTCCCTGAAGGTAGATATTATTGAAGAAACCTCTCTTAAACAGAACCGGTTTGTCGGCTTTACAGTTGTATCCGTGGAACAGCCTGGACAGACAGAGTGTTCCGAATGCCATAGTGCTTCCGAGAAGAGCGCCTTCGCTTGTATATCCAATCATAAACGCGATCATGGTCATGACACCGATGGAAAGACCTTCTGTCACAATCTTAAGAAGGAAGTCTTTTGTAAGAATCGACTCGTCTTTCTTTCTCGGTTTCTCATCCATAACATCTTTTCTGTGAGGCTCCAGTCCAAGAGCGATCGCCGGAAGACTGTCTGTCAACAGGTTGATGAACAACAGATGTACCGGTGCAAACGGAACCGGAAGTCCTGCGATAGACGCATACAGAACGGCAAGGATTGCTCCGAAGTTTCCTGACAACAGGAACTGAATGGAACTCTTGATGTTCCGGTATACATTTCTTCCGTTTTCTACTGCCTTGACAATTGTTGCAAAGTTATCATCTGTCAGTACCATGGAGGCTGCATCTTTTGCCACCTCGGTTCCTGTGATTCCCATTGCCACTCCGACATCTGCCTGTTTCAGAGCAGGTGCATCATTGACACCGTCACCGGTCATAGAAACAATGTTTCCTTTTTCCTGCCATGCTTTTACGATCCGGATCTTGTGTTCCGGTGAAACACGGGCATAAACAGAAATATGTTCTACAAAGTTTTTCAGTTCTTCATCGGACATATTTTCTATATCCGCACCCTCACATGCCTCGGACTCTTCTTTGAGAATTCCGATTCTCTTTGCAATAGCTGCTGCCGTTACTTTATGGTCACCTGTAATCATAACAGGTTTAATTCCTGCGCGGATACATTCTGCTACTGCATCTTTTGACTCTTCACGCGGCGGGTCCATCATCGAGATCAGTCCAAGGAATGTCAGATGATCTTCATCTTCGGCTGTAATTCCCTTCTTGCCTTCCAGTTTCTTATATGCAAATCCAAGAACACGAAGTCCCTGTCTGGAAAATTCCTGGTTCATTTCAGCGATGTCTTCCCGGTCTTTATCCGTCATCGGCTTTTCCTCGCCGTTTTTGCGGATCTGTTCCATTCTCTGTGAAAGGACATCTACCGCACCTTTGACAAGCATGATGGTCCCTTCTTCTGTTTCATGTACTGTGGACATTAGCTTTCTGTCACTGTCAAAAGGAACTTCAGAGATTCTTGCATATATTTCACGGGTTTTTTCCACGTCCATGCCGCAGTTTCCCGCGAATGTGACAAGCGCTGTCTCCGTAGGATCCCCAATCTCCTCACCATTGACATTCTTTGCGTCATTACAGAGAATACTTGCAAACATCAGCTTTTTCGTGTCCGCATCTTCCCGGGATACTTCACTTTTTGCCATCCTTCGTCCTGCAACGTAATAATCCTCTACTGTCATCTTGTTCTGTGTCAGTGTTCCTGTCTTATCAGAACAGATAACCGATACGCTTCCCAGACCTTCTACAGCCTGCAGCTTTCTGATAATCGCATGTTCCCTTGCCATTTTCTGAGTACCGAAAGAAAGTACGATCGTCACGATAGAGCTTAATGCCTCCGGGATTGCTGCTACCGCAAGTGCTACCGCAAACATAAATGCGTCACCAAAAGATTCTCCTCTCCATACATTGATTCCCATCAAAATCGCACAGAGAATCAGAATGAGGATGGACAGCTTCTGTCCGAACTGATCCAGGTTGACCTGAAGAGGAGTTTTCTTTTCTGATGTCGTCTTTAACAAAGATGCAATCTTACCGACTTCCGTTTCCATACCGATTCCGGTCACAACATATTTTCCTCTTCCGTATGTGACAAAGCTTCCTGAGAATGCCATGTTAACTCTGTCTCCAAGAGGTACTTCCTTTTCTATCGTATCCTCACTTTTCTCAACAGGAATACTTTCTCCTGTCAGTGCACTTTCATCAATCTTCAGACTTGCCTGCTCAATAATTCTTCCGTCTGCCGGAACCTGATCACCTGCTTCCAGAATGACGATATCTCCTACTGTTACTTCTCTGGACGGAATCTGTGTCACAATCCCGTCACGCTCTACCTTTGCTTCCGGTCCGGAAAGCTTTTTCAGACTGTTCAGAGACTTTTCTGCTTTGACAGTCTGTACCGTTCCAAGAATTGCATTAATCGTGATAACGATCAGAATAACGATCGCACTCTCCGCGTCACCCAGAAATCCCGAAATAATTGCAGAGATAATCAGAATAATTACAAGGAAATCCTTGTACTGTTCCAGAAAGATCATTCCAACACTTTTCTTTTTCTCTTCCTGTAGCTCATTTGGGCCATATTTTTTCTGATTTTCCCGGGCTTTCTCACTGGAGAGTGATTCCAGTGAGCCGTTGATGTCCATCCTGGTTTCATCAGACCCCATCTGATAATACTGTTTCATTTTCTTCCTCCTTACTTTCTTATAGGGTGTACCATTTTTTCTTTCGCGATTCATGCAGAAAAATAAAGTATAAAAAAAGAGGCTTTTACTGCATTTCGCTCATGCAATAAAAGTCTCACTGTTTCATACTCGATCCGGGCAGATAATCTGCCGTACTGACGAACCTGTAACGCTCTTTCCAAGCGCCAGTTACTCCCTTTTATTAATTAATAATATACCTATTTTTGTTTGAAATGTCAACCACTATTCTTTTCAAATTTGAAAAAACGGCTACCGCACAAAATCTGTACGGCAGCCGCTCTGAAATCTTATTTTCAAAACAGATTAGTTTGTAATTGTCATTTCTGTTTCTTTGTCGAATACGTGGATCTTTTCAGCATCGAATGCGAATTTAACTGTATCTCCGTTTCTTGCTGTTGTTCTTGGATCAACACGAGCTGTCATGTTTGCTCCTTCGTAATCGAAGTGTAAGTAAACTTCTGCACCAAGCATTTCGTATACACGGATTGTAGCTTCGATTACTGTATTCGGAGAAGATGCGATGAACATTGGCTCATCATGTACGTCTTCCGGACGAATACCAAGTACAACTGTCTTTCCTGCGTATCCTCCATCGATGAGTTTCTTAGCTTTTGCAGGCGGAAGTTCGATCTTTGCAGGTCCTACATTTAACAGAACCTTGTCTCCGGAAACTTCACACTGTGCATCAAGGAAGTTCATCTGAGGAGATCCGATGAATCCAGCTACAAACAGGTTGCATGGTTCATCATACAGTTTTCTTGGAGTATCTACCTGCTGAACAACACCAGCGTTCATAACTACGATTCTTGTACCAAGTGTCATAGCTTCTGTCTGGTCATGTGTTACATAGATGATTGTAGTACCAAGTCTCTGATGAAGTTTGGAGATCTCGATACGCATCTGTCCTCTTAATTTTGCATCCAGGTTGGAAAGAGGTTCGTCCATAAGGAATACCTTAGGATTACGAACGATCGCACGTCCCATAGCAACACGCTGTCTCTGTCCACCGGAAAGAGCCTTCGGTTTACGATCAAGCAGTTTTTCAAGGTCAAGGATCTTAGCTGCTTCACGAACCATTTTGTCGATTTCCGGTTTCGGAACTTCTCTTAATTTCAGTCCGAATGCCATGTTATCGTAAACTGTCATATGCGGATACAGAGCGTAGTTCTGGAATACCATCGCGATATCTCTGTCTTTCGGCTCAACATCGTTTACAACTTTATCGCCGATTCTTAATTCTCCTGAAGAAATTTCTTCCAGACCTGCAACCATACGAAGTGTAGTAGATTTACCACATCCTGAAGGTCCTACGAAAATGATGAATTCTTTATCTTCGATTTCAAGGTTGAAATCTTTTACAGCTTCAAAGCCGTTTGGATAAACTTTATTGATATGTCTCAATGATAAACTTGCCATTGGTGCTTCCTCCTAAATCTTAAACCGTTTTTTTCGATGTATTTAGTATAAAAAAAAATCCCAAAAAACGCTAGTGCATGATTGCACAAACATTTTTTAGGATTCTGTACAAGGTGACCAACACTTTTTTGACATATTTTGTCAGTTTTTCCGGATAAGTTTCTGATAAATATCACGCTTACTGACTCCTCTGTCTTTTGCCGTCCGCTTCATCGCTTCCTTCTTTTCGAGTCCCTGATCCAGATAGATCTGAAAATGCTCCTCTACGGAAAGCGCAAGCCATCTGGCCTTTTTTGCTTCCTCCATCTCTTCGCGGCTTTTTCCTTCCAGAACAAGCACACATTCGCCTTTCGGAGGATTCTCCTCATAAAAACGGCATGCCCCGTCGAGCGTATCCATATAAGCAGTTTCATGTTTTTTCGTGAGTTCCCTGCATATCGTGATTTTCCTGTCCCCTCCGAGAGTTTCCGCAAGTTCTTTGATTGTCTTTACAAGCCTGTGAGGCGCTTCATAGAGGATGATCGTCCTTGTCTCCTCCTTCATCTCCGAAAGAATCTGCTGCCGCTCCTTCTTATCCTGCGGCAGGAACGCCTCAAATGCAAATCTTCTGGTCGGCATGCCGGATATCGTAAGAGCCGTGATACACGCGCACGCTCCCGGAAGAGACGTCACAGTAATTCCTTCCTCCCGGCACATTTTTACAAGCTCTTCTCCCGGATCCGAAATTCCCGGTGTCCCTGCATCTGTAATCAGGGCGATATTCATTCCTTCCTGCAGCTTTTCCACCAGTTTTCGACCCTTTTCGATCTTGTTATATTCATGATAACTCGTCATAGGGGTATGGATCTCAAAATGATTCAGGAGCTTAATACTGTTTCTCGTATCTTCCGCTGCAATCAGATCCACTTCTTTTAATGTCCGTATCACCCGGAACGTCATATCCTCCAGATTTCCGATTGGAGTAGCGCACAAATATAATATTCCTGACATGGTTTCTCCTTTATTCTTCTCCTGCTCTTCCCATCCCGTAGTTGAGAAGAAGATCCCTTGTATAGCTTCCATCTTTTTCGTAGACAATCAAAGGCGGCTCTATTTGAATTCTGGATTTTCCTTTATTGCTCCCCTCTATCAGAACCATATTCGGCTCCTTGTCCACATAAGGATGAACCAGGCGCATCCGCTTCGGTTCAATGCCGTAAGCCGCCATTTTGGTGAAAATCTCCACCAGCCGGAATGGCCGGTGCACCATATAAAATCTGCCGTGGAATTTCAGAAGTCTTGCGCTTTCGCGCAGAATGTCATCCAGAGTGCAGAGCACCTCATGCCGGGCAATCGTCTTCGCGCTGTTTATGTTTGTAATCCCGTGCTGCCCGATCATATACGGCGGATTGGTGGTAATGACGTCAAAAGAAGCAGCTTTGAAATAGTCTGCCGCTTCTTTGATATCGCCTGTCTTTATAGTGATTTTATCTTCCAGATGATTGTGCTTTACGCTTCTTCTTGCCATGTCAGCACTCTCCTCCTGGATCTCCAGCCCTGTAAAGTCTTCTCCGTCAGTCTTGACTGTCATCAGAATCGGAATAATGCCTGTTCCGGTTCCGATATCAAGAGCACGTTCACCTTTCTTGACTTTTGCAAAACTGGCTAAAAGGACCGCGTCCATTCCAAAACAGAATTTCCCCGGATGTTGGATGATCTCATATCCACGTGTCTGAAGATCGTCCAGTCTCTCGCCTTCTTTTAACTTACACATTGTCCAGTTTCGACGCTCCTTCATTTTTCTCAAGTGCCGCAAGTTCCTTCATTTCTTCTTTGGACAATTTCATGTCGCTCTTCTTTCTTCTTGGTCTGAATCTCAGATCCGAAGCCTTGTATTCCCGGATTTCCTTTTCATCATTCTCCAGTGTTACAATGACTTTGACAAGCTGGCGCAGAACGCTTAAGCTCTGTACTTCTCCTTTTAATCCCTCCGGAGTCGTTACCGTATCTCCTGTAGACGGAAGTCTGCTGTTCAGCTTTTCGTAAGTCTCCTGCTCGTTTGTAAGGCAGCACATCAGTCTTCCGCATACTCCGGAAATCTTTGTCGGATTAAGGGAAAGATTCTGCTCCTTTGCCATCTTGATCGATACCGGAGCAAATTCCGACAGATATGTATGGCAGCAAAGCTCTCTTCCGCAGATTCCGATTCCTCCACGGATCTTCGTCTCATCACGCACTCCGATCTGTCTCAGCTCAATCCTTGTCCTGAAAACCGCTGCCAGATCCTTTACAAGTTCTCTGAAGTCAATTCTTCCATCTGCTGTAAAGTAGAAAAGCACTTTATTATTATCAAACGTATACTCTGCATCAATCAGCTTCATCTCAAGCTTATGCTTTCTGATTTTTTCCAGACAGATCTGAAATGCTTCTTTTTCTTTTTCCCTGTTTCGCTCTTCTATTCTCCGGTCCTCATTCGTCGCAAGGCGGATGACAGACTTTAAAGGCTGTGTAATCTGATCGTCTTCCACCTCTTTCGGTCCGATCACTACATTTCCAAATTCGATTCCTCTAGCCGTTTCAACGATTACCTGCTGACCTTTTTTTATATGGAATTTTCCAGGAGCAAAGTAATAAACCTTCCCTGCCGGACGGAATCGAACTCCTATAATTCTTGTCATATCTTAGTTCTCCTTTATAGTCAGTAGCAGAAGCTCCATCACCAGATCGAAATTTACATTTGCTTTCAGTCTTGTCTTGGCTGTCTCAAGTGCCTTGAGAATCGTCTCGATCCCTTCATAGGAGCTTGTATTTGCCCTCTCTTTGATGTACTTCATCTGATCTGAGAATATCACTCCGTTGATATCTTTCGTCGCCTTGTAAAGCAGAACGTCCCGATACCATACACTGATCAGATCCAGGATATCATCTACCTCTATCTTGTACGAGGAGAGGCTTTTCAGCGCCTTCAAAAGCTCCGGAAGCTCCATGTCCTTGATGTATTTCATCATCTGGAGCGTCTCTTCTTTGATCTCATTAAAATGCTCTGAGGTCGCGAGCATGATCGCTCTTCCCATATTTCCCTGAGCAAAAGCAGTGCAGACGTCCGCCTTATAATCCGGTATCTCCATCTGCTCCATCAGATATTTTTTTATCAGCGCATCCTTTACATTCTTGATCTTTAAAATAACACACCGTGATAAGATCGTAGGCAGAAGGCTGTCCGCATTTTCTGTAAGAAGAAAAATCACCGCATATTCCGGCGGCTCCTCTATGGTTTTCAACAACGCATTCTGTGCCTGAGGCGTCATCATGTCCGCATCCGGCACAATATAGATCTTATATTTTCCATTGTAAGGCCGGATCATAATATCATTATTAATCTGTACACGTACCTCATCCACGCTGATCGTATTCGGCTTTTCGTGAACCACCCTGATAATATCCGGATGATTTCCAGATAGAGCCTGACGGCAGGAATGACACTCATTACACGGCTCTGCTCCGCCCCGTTCACATTGAAGCGTCATCGCAAACAGCTGTGCAAACATCTTTTTTCCTGATCCGCGCTCTCCATTTAAAATATAGGCGTGGGAAATCTGGTTCTGCGTAATAGCTTTCTGAATATAAGATACTAAATCCTTACGCCCGACAACATCTTTAAATCCCGTCATTATTTTCACCTTCTTTTTCTATGTCAATCCCCGATTCTGGTAAATTTAATCCAATATAATTATATCACAAACATTTCTGAATATATAGCATTATTTCATTGAGGCAGTCTTCCAGTACTATATTTTGAAACCGCCTCTGTATGCCGCATCTGCTGAGGTTTTCCTCGGAGAAATCTTCTGTATCTGCCAGAAATCTCCTGCACATTTCCGCATATTTCGGCTTCTCCTGCATCCGCTCTCTTGAAAGTGCCCTGAAAAGACGTTCTCCATCTTCCACTTCCACGTAGACGGGTACAATCTGCCCTTTCCCGAAATAACCGCACATCTTTTCAAATGATTCCAGCGTTCCGATCATCAGATAATCCTGATCCTCCAGCCGGATTTTTCCGTCATCAGCCGTGAAATACTTCCAGATGCCGTGAACAGTATGGTATTCCCGCAGTTCAATCACCCTGTTTTCTTTCTGAAACGCATCCAGAACTTTATCATCTACAAAAAAGTACTCCTCCCCGTCCCGTTCGTTTTCACGCATCGGTCTTGTCGTATAAATCGTCACGGTATGAAGAAATGGCATTCTCTTTTTCAGTTCCTTAAAAATCGTGTCTTTTCCGGAGGAACTTTTCCCCATCAGATAGAAAATCTTACCCATTTATCCACACTCCTATTCTGTTTTCCTCTTCTGTTCCTTCAATAGTAAATCCCATATCCCGGTACTGGCAGAGCAGCTCTGCCGCCCGGGCAGAAATTCTTTCTCCCGGAACAACGATCGGACATCCCGGCGGATACAGGTATGCGAAGTCAAGCGAAATCCTGCCTGCGCACTCTTCAAAGCGTACTTTTTCTTTCTCTTCTTCGCTGACCTCATCCCGCCAGCACGGGATTCTGGCCTGCTCAGCTTTCGGAATTTCCGTCCGTATCTTTTTACTATCCTGACAGGTTTTAACCTGTTTGTCAATCTCAAGAAGCGCTTTCTCCAGACGATCAAATCCTTCTTTTGTATCCGCCACAGACGTCATTGCAAGAATATAATTTCCTGCTGTCATCTCCATCTGAAGATGGAAGGTATGGAAAAGCTTTTCGGAAAGCTCTCTGCTTGACCAGTCCGTCCCCTCTGTAGAGATAACAATTTTGGATCTGTCATACGATGTGGATTCACACAATTTCAAATGTGTCATTTTCCGGAGCTTTTCCCGCAGGCTGTCCAGATTTTCTGCATAATTACCGAAAACCTCGTCCTTCCTTGTCTCCAGCATATGAATGCATGCATCAATCCCGGCCATCAGAACGTACGATGGACTGCTTGACTGCAGTATGTGAAGATACCGCTCCACTCTTTTACGATCCACTATTGATCCGTTCATATGAAGCAACGCCGTCTGTGTCAGGGAAGGCAGCGTCTTATGTACACTGTGTATTACAATATCTGCTCCTAGTCTATTCGCATTTTCCGGAAAATAGTCATGAAATCCAAAATGTGCGCCGTGTGCTTCATCCACAATCAGCGGAATCCCGTATTTGTGTACGATTCCGGCAATTTTTTTTATATCAGAAACTACACCATCGTAAGAGGGAGAAACAATCATTACCGCGCGGATCTCTCTCCTCTGTTCCAAAATCTGCTCCACATCTGCCGCATCAATACAGCCGCTTAGTACTGCTTCCTCATTCTCCTGCTTTTTCGGATAAATATAGACCGGCTTCATCCCGAAGATTTCCACCGCATGATAAACCGATTTGTGACAGTTTCTCGCGATCAGCACCTCATCTCCTCTTCTTGTACACCCCGCCAGCGCACTCAAAATGCCGACCGTACTTCCATTTACAAGAAAATGGGTCTCTTCTGCCCCGTAGACAGAGGCCGCCCGCGTCTGCGCATCCTTTAGAATTCCTTCACAGTGATGCAGATCATCAAATCCTTCTATCTCCGTAATATCGATCCCAAAAGGAAGATTTTCCTCCATAAAGTTTACATTTCTCTTATGCCCCGGCATATGAAATGCGTAATAATCCGACTTTCCATATGCATCCAGCTTTTCATACAACGTCATAATTCCCTCCTGTAAAAAATGCTGCCCTTCCTTAAAGGGCAGCTGATTTCATTCCATATTCATGGTCCTGTTTTTACTCTGCGAATACCTTCACATTATAAACTGCATTTTGAATTTCCTCTGCAGTTTCCCTGTTTCCCGTATTCAAAACCGCTGAAATCTGACATCCATACTCCATTCCAAAGTTTCCGGATGCAATCAGATATTTTATTTCATTTTCAAGATCATATCTAATCGTAGCATAATAAAGTCCTTCACTTTCATAGGAGCGAAACTCTTCAATCTGGTAAGACATATTTCCGATAATCTCTTCATACAAGGCTGCACACTCCTGCTCTGTTTTTGGAAACTGCTCCGAGGATACACCTTCTTCTTTATATTCAATTCTGACTTCTCCAACATCTCCGGACAGTACAACACTATCGTCACTCTGATCTGTACACTCAAAATCTCCAGGCAAATCTATCTGTACTTCCTGAGTCCCCAACTTATAAACATTTTCTGATATGATACTCTGATCCGTCTCTTCGCCGCCTGAACATCCACCTGCAGCAATTATGGCAAAGAAACAGGCAATCATCAGCGCAGCCCTTATCTTACCGTAGATTCTCCTCATATTCTCTCTCCTTCTTTTCCTAATTTCAGTTTATCGTCAGAAGACCTCCATGTCAAACTTATTTCAGTTTTTTCACTAAAATCTTACATATTTTATAATAGAACCCACTTTCATATCCTGGCTTTCAGAAAATTCTGCAATACAAAAACCCCATATGAGTTATTACTCATATGAGGTCTGTTTCAGTGAAGCATCGGGGATTCGAACCCCGGACAACTTGATTAAAAGTCAAGTGCTCTACCGACTGAGCTAATGCTCCATAAATATAATTTCAATGCCCAAAGCCGGAATCGAACCAGCGACACGAGGATTTTCAGTCCTCTGCTCTACCAACTGAGCTATCTGGGCCTATCCTCAATAAAAAAGGACAAAAAAAATTGCGGGGGCAGGATTTGAACCTACGACCTTCGGGTTATGAGCCCGACGAGCTTCCAGACTGCTCCACCCCGCGTTATTATGAAGTTATTATATATTATAGCACATTTCCTATGAAATATGCAAGTGGATGGAGGTGGATTCGAACCACCGAAAGCGTTGCTAACAGATTTACAGTCTGCCCCCTTTGGCCACTCGGGAATCCATCCAGAATACCAATTAACCTGGTAGAGCCAACGATCGGACTCGAACCGATAACCTGCTGATTACAAATCAGCTGCTCTGCCAATTGAGCCACGTTGGCGTTTTTAATTTAAATGCCACGTTGGCAAAATGCCAGATTGGCAATGGGACCTATAGGGCTCGAACCTATGACCCTCTGCTTGTAAGGCAGATGCTCTCCCAGCTGAGCTAAGATCCCAAAACGACCCGGATGGGACTCGAACCCACGACCTCCGCCGTGACAGGGCGGCGCTCTAACCAACTGAGCCACCGGGCCATTTGATACTTCCATGTACCTTCAAAACCACATATAAGTCCACTTCTTTGTCATCCTGCTTTTTCCTATCCACCATTCCTTGGTTATGCCCTCGACCTATTAGTAACAGTCAGCTCCATGCATTACTGCACTTCCACCTCTGCCCTATCTACCTCGTCGTCTTCAAGGGGTCTTACTACTTCCGTATGGGATATCTCATCTTGAGGGGGGCTTCACGCTTAGATGCCTTCAGCGTTTATCCCTTCCCGGCTTGGC
>NZ_BSBO01000014.1:0-93130 GCF_027924685.1 Sellimonas catena | reverse complement strand
AGGCTCATATACATGCTCCTGTTAGAGAAAATCAGCAGGAAAAGGTATTGGAAAACCTCAACAACCGGAATTCCCTTTTTCTTATAGGCATTGGCTGCCTTTAATGCCGAAGAGATGTGAAACCGCGCAAAAAATCTCTTAATAGATTTTGAAATCTGCTTATCATTTTGGTTCGCTTGTGTTATACTGATATTCATAGCATGAGCCTCCGGTTTTAATTGTTTTTTGGTCAATTCAATTATATCAAACCAGATGGTTTCATGCTATTTTATTGCCAGAACTTATTGAATTTTCAAGGTGCATAGGCACTTATTCAAGTGCGAAGTTTGAGTTATTATATCTTTTTCTATAAAAAGAGGAAATAGATAAAAGGTAAACAAGTATTTTAAATTTTCCGGTTATAATAAATTACAGTAATTAATTCCAGAAGCATCATGGCGGCTAACATGATGCCAAACGCAAGTGTCATAGGTACCGATAATACTTCTCCGATGACAGAATGCCCCAGCATACATGCAAGCAGGCAGAGAAAGCAGATGCCTTCCGACCATAAAAATGCAGTACTTCGGGATTTGATCTTTACAAGCAAATTTCTCTCGTCAAGTTCGTTGATTTTATCTTCTCTGGACAGACCGGCGGATAAACTGCGGATTAGAATCCCAATCCCGAAGAACAGACATAAAACCATGATCAGGCTTCCCTTGATATCGAAGCCTTTCCAGATGCTTGCAATCAGCATCGCAATGCCAAGCAGGCAAAAAAACAATCCAAGGAAAAAATTATTCTTGTTATAAATCTTCATACTGCTTATCCTCCTTCTTTTTATTCTCTTTCAGACAGCATAAGTCCTCAACGGTGACACCGAATATCAGGGCCATCCGGTAGGCCAGCATCAGGGACGGACTGTACTGCTCCTTCTCGATGGAAATGATCGTCCTCGATGAAACGTGAACCAGATCAGCCAGCTGCTGCTGTGTCATTTTTGCTGCTGTTCTTAATTCTTTTACTCTTGTTTTCATGTGTACCCTCTCATCAATGTGAAGTCAGCTTCTTGTGAAGTTAACTTCATGTTATCAGAAGAATATGAAAATGTCAACAGATATATGAAGGAAACTTCATATTCCGGCTCCGGATGATTTCCCCATAAAAAAGCAGGAATCCCATTTATCCAGGAATTCCTGCTTTTTATATAGATAGCGTCAGCTATTGGTATTCTCGTCCGATTCTTTTGAACCCATCTTGAAGAGATGGATTGTGCCGGTGCGGTTCAGATAGGAAAGCAGTGACAGCCCGATCGGAAAACCAAACAGACCGACTACACCGAACAGCTGGACACCGGCGAACATGCTGACAAGTGTAATAACCGGATGAAGTCCGATCTGTCCGCCTACGATTTTTGGCTCAATAATGTTGCGCACGACAGTGATGAATACATAGAGCAGCGCAAGCTTGATCGCTCCCGGAAAATCTCCGAGGATTGCAGAAATAACAGCCCATGGAATCATGATACCGCCGGTACCGAGAACCGGAAGAATATCAAAAACTGCAATGCACAAAGCGATCAGAACTGAATTCCTGATACCGATCAAAGTCAGGCCGACAGCCAGCTCTACAAATGTGATGCTCATGATCAGTGCGTAGGAGCGGATGCAGACAAATAATGTACCGACCACATACTGCTTGATCTGCCGGACCACGTTCTGGGCTTTGTCGCTTAACTGGCGCATGCAGAAAGCGGATAAGGCTTCGTAATCCATAGCAATAAAGAAGGTAGAGATGATCATTAAAACCAGCCGGATGAAAAGCATCGGAAGGGAGGACGCAATATTGGAAATTGCCTCCATACTGGTAAGAGAAAGATTCGATACAATTCCACGAAGAGACTGCATAAGCTGATTCCACAAATAATCTACGGTATCCAGAATAGAAGGATCCGCCTGCTGGATCGCGTGTTCCAGCTGATCGAAAAGATCAATCAGGACCGGATTTACATACCGGAGATAAATCTGCGGAAGCCTTTGTATCAGGTCGCTTACATAAGAAAAAGCCCGGATGCTTCCAAGCACTAAAAGTGTACCGATTGTCACATAAAATACCAGAACCACAAGAATGGCTGACAGCTTCCGGGGAAGCTGTGTTTTTGTGGTAATAAACTGAATAGGGCGTCTCAATATATAGGCAATAAAAAGCGCCGCGACAAACGGGAAAAGAAAGGACAGCGCGAACCTCAGCACAAAAAAGGCGAGGGCAATAATAATTGCGAAGTACAAAAAGTTAATGATGAATTTTGTCCGTTTTTCCATTTGTTTTCATAACCTCATTCCATGTTCAATATAGAAATAACTCACTAATAATTAAGATATCGGAGATTTGTGAAAGTGTCAACAGAAAGTATGCTGCCAAAGCAGTTTTTATGCTTCTTCCAGCGGAAATCTCTCCCATATTTTTCCCAGACGTTTTGCAATCAGTCCGACCAGAAGGGCAGCGGCAACGGTTCCTTCCCTGACACCCTGAAGGCTTTGAGTAAACACGAGCGAAAGGATGCAGGCAGTCAGTACTAATGTCACATCAAATCCCACCTTCATATAACCGAATTTGACCGGAAGAACCTGGCAGATGGCAAGGACTACTCCTTCTCCGGCGAGAACGACTACACCGGCCTTGACCTCCAGGCTGACCCCGACGGCTACCAGAAAGATACCCGCCAGACAGACAATCCACTGCTGCCAGTATGTATGGCACTGTATGCCGCGGACCGCCCAGACCGCGAAATCAGTGAGATATCCAAAGAGAAAGGCTACAGGAAGCTGCATCAGCTGAATCAGATGATATTTTCTTCGGAGAATTAAAATCTGGAGCAGTATAAAAACGCAGTGCATGAGAATAGTAGCGGTTCCTACAGTAAACGGAGAAAACAGGCTGATGACATAAGGAACACTGGAGATCGGCGATGTCCCGAGACTGGCCTTGATGGAAAATGCCACCCCGAAAGCCATGATGGTAAGACCGGCCAGGAGAATGAAATACCGCTTAAAAAGGGTAACAGTCAGTTGATTATGCATGATACTCATTCCTTTCGATAAAACTACAGTGATGCGTAAAAGCGCATCCATCAATTACACAGCATTTCACTGCGTTCTATTTTATTATAGCATTTGAAAAGAAAATGTAAATTATGGGAAACGTTTTAATGGATGGGTAGCAAAACAGGCCCGTCTGATGCTATAATGGATCATACAAAGAGAAACAGAAGGTATGAGAAAGGAGAAGGACCAATGAATATGGAATACGTACTGGAGCAGCTGAAAAACCTGCTTGCAATCGACAGCCCGTCAGGCTATACAAAAGAGGTGACGGATTATCTTTTAAATGAATTTGAGAAACTGGGAGTGCCGGCATACCGCACAGTAAAAGGTGGAGTGATTGCGGATCTCGGCGGAGAAGACGCGGACAATGCGGTCTTTGTAGAGTCTCATGTAGATACACTGGGCGCGATGGTTTCACAGATCAAGAGCAACGGATGTCTGGAGATTTCTCCGGTGGGAGGAATCGACGCCAACTCCGCAGAAGGTGAGACTGTCCGCATCCGGACACGGGACGGACGTATCTATGACGGGACATGCCAGCTTTGCAACGCCTCTGTTCACGTAAATGGTAAATATGCGGAGACAAAGCGGACATACGATGTGATGGAGATTGTTGTTGACGAAAAGACATCTTCCAAAGAGGAGACGGAGAAGCTGGGAATTATGACCGGAGATTTTGTCTGCTTTGAACCGAGAACAACAATTACAAAGAGCGGCTATATCAAGAGCCGTTTCCTGGATGATAAGCTCAGTACCGCAATGCTTCTTGGATACGCAAAGCATATCAAAGAGGATGAGGTGACACCTAAGAGGAGGATCTATCTTCATATGACAGTGTTTGAAGAAGTTGGACACGGCGGTTCCGCTTCCATTCCGGATGGTGTGACAGAAGTGCTTTCCGTGGATATGGGATGTGTAGGAGACGGTCTTGCCTGCAAAGAGCATCAGGTATCGATCTGTGCAAAAGACAGCAAGGGACCTTACAATTATGATGTCGTTTCTAATCTGATTGAGGCGGCGAAAAAAGCGGGATGCGATTTTGCGGTGGATGTTTATCCTCATTACGGATCGGATGCGGATGCTGCACTGACAGCCGGATATGATGTGCGCCATGGATTGATCGGGGCAGGTGTTTATGCATCTCACGGATACGAGAGAAGCCATGTGGATGGAGTGAAGAATACTCTTCTTCTGCTTGAGACATATCTTGGATAGGCTGGAGAAAGACAGGAGATTACGATTTACTTAAAATTCTTAAAAAAATGTGAAAACCATTTTATCTAAAAGAATCCGTGTTAAAATACATGTGTTACAGAAGAAATCAGATTTACGGAAGGGGAGACTGATTGTATGGAACATAAGGGAGGACGGATTAAAGATCATATCAGACGGGAAGAGCCTCAGGGACAGGATGACTGGATCGATGTGGAGTGGCTGGATGATGATGAAGATCTGGACAGCCGGCCGGATGCAGCCTCCGGGGAACAAGGCGGTGCGCAGGACAAGTCTGAAGAGGAGCCGTTTGAGATAGAAGACTGGAGAGACGAGGAGAACTGGAACCTCGAGAAAAAAGAGGAAACACCGAAATCCGAGCCGGCAAAAGACCCGTCAGCGAAAAGGAAAAATACCGGAGCACGCAGCACGGATGGACAGAATCCGCAAAGAAAGCGACGTCCGCAGCAGCAGGGATCCGGTACAGGAAAAGACGGTAAAAATGGTAAAAAACCGGTGAAAAAAGCGCCTCAGAAAGACAGCCGCAAAGACGGCAGACGAGAGCAGGAGCAACGGGATCAGGACAGACAGAAGAAAAAGAAATCAGGCTCAGCGGCCCGCCCGGTGAAAGCAGCCGGACGTGTGGCAGGAAAAGCCGGAAAGACAGCAGGAAAAGCAGTCGGAAAGGGAATTTCCATTGCGCTGAAATGTGGATGTTTTGTCGTGATGGCTGTGATTGTTCTGGAATTGTGGCAGGAATTCTGGGTTGAGAGAAGTACGCTTGGCGAGATCTGGCGGGTGGCCGCAGACCGGAATTATGCACAGGCGCTCTACCTTGGCATTGCGGGAGTCATTCTCCTGTACGGTGTCATTTCTGCACTCTGGCTTCTTGGAGGAAAGAAGATGCCGGACGGTAATCGTGTCAGAAGCTACGACACGGGACGAGGGCTGACAGCATTTATTCTGTTTGCCATTCTGGCGGCAGCTGCAGGTTATGTGGTACCGGTGATCCCGGCAAGTCCACAGGTTCTGGAAGGTGCGAGACTGGCACTTGCAGTAGTGGAGCGTGTCAGCACAGTTATACTCGGATGCAGTGTGATTGGTGTTGTGCTCTGTGTGATCAGAAAAATAGTAGGAAGATAAACAAAGAGGAGGACGTGACGGACGTCCTCCTTGTTTTGTAAAAAAATATAAAATGATTCTTTGATCAAAAGCAGCGGAAAGTTAACGGTCCAGAATCTGTCCTTCCGGTGTGATGACCCGGACCTGCCAGGGAATCATTTTTCCGCTGTTTTTCAATGCCTGTACTGCCGCGCGCTCCAGACCGCCGCAGCAAGGAACCTGCATCCGTGCGATCGTAAGGCTTTTGATCTCATTGTTTGCTAAAATTGAGGTCAGTTTCTCCGTGTAGTCGCCTTCGTCCAGTTTTGGACATCCGATGAGCGTGATGTGGTTTCGGATGAAATCCTGGTGGAAATTTCCATATGCATAAGCGGTACAGTCGGCGGCGATCAGAAGATTCGCATTGTGATAGTACGGAGCCTGTTCCGGTACCAGCTTGATCTGAACCGGCCACTGGGAAAGAAGTCCCGGACAGCCGGTAGGCTGCGGCGCGGTCTGCGCTACCCCGCTGCGATGAATGGCTTTTGCCATGCTTCCAGGGCATCCGCAGGCAAGTGCCGGCTTTTCGGTTTCTGCTTTTCCGGCTTTCTCTGCCTGAGCAGCTTTGACAGCTGCCTCATCATAAGCAGGCGCCTCCCGCTCTTCAAATGTAATTGCATTGGCAGGGCATGCAGGCAGACAGTCTCCAAGACCGTCGCAGTAATGTTCATGCACCAGTTTTGCTTTTCCATCTATCATTTCAATTGCGCCCTCGTGGCACGCCTGGGCACAGAGGCCGCAGCCATTGCAGAGTTCTTCGTTGATTTTGATTATTTTTCTGATCATCATATTCCTCCTTGTTCATTTTGTTTACAGGAAACGGCTTGACTTCCTGAGTATAGGATAGTACACTCAGGAAAAAGAGTCGGTTGTAATTACAACGAAGGAGAATTATGGATCAAATACAAATTATAGCAGAATGCCCGTTGTTTTCGGGCATGACCGATATGGAAATCCGGGGGCTTGTAGAGGAGATCCGGGCTATAAAGAAATATTACCGGAAAGGGGAAGTCCTGCTTCATGCGGGAATGGTTCCGGGTGAATTCGGTATCGTGCTGGAAGGATGTATTCATATATTGAGAGAAGAGTTCAGCGGAAGTACTACACTGCTTGCGCAGGGAATGCCGGGAGAGATTTTTGCGGAGGCCTTTGCGGCGGCAGGTGAGCCGTCTCTTGTTACGGTGGAGGCAGCCAGAGATACGGAAGTACTGTGGATTCATTTTGGACGGATGATGAGGCGAAGCGGGACAGGAAGGGCGCAGCAGACCCTCGTAGAAAATATGATGCAGATCCTGGCAAAGAAAAATCTGTTTCTTGCGGGGAGGGTCTCCCATCTTTCCCGAAGAACACTCAGAGAGAAAGTTCTGTCGTACCTTGCCGGACAGGCGGCGAGGCAGGGAAGCAGAAGTTTTGAGATCCCGTTTGACAGACAGGGGCTTGCGGATTATCTTGCGGCGGACAGAAGCGCTCTTTCAGCGGTGCTTGGAAAGCTGAAGAAGGAAGGAGTTCTGACGTTTCGCAAAAATCATTTCACACTGTTGAATGAAGATGTGGATGCAGAGAATGCAGGCAAAGGAGGAAAAGTTTGATATGACAATCAAAGAAATCGCACAGCTCGCGCAGGTGTCAAGTGCGGCTGTTTCCAGATATCTGAATGGTGGATATGTAAGTGAGGAGAAAAAGGAACGGATCCGGGAGGCTATTGAAAAGACAGGTTATCATCCGTCGGCCCAGGCGAGGATTCTGAGGACGAAAAAAGCAAGGCTGATCGGTGTCGTAGCACCAAAGCTCAGTTCTGAGTCTATTGCAAGAGTGGCGGACGGGATCGGAGAGGTGCTGGCGGAAAAGCAGTTTCAGATGCTGCTTACTGTTACCAACAACCGGTCGGAAAAAGAACTGGAATATATGCGGCTGTTTGAAAACTATCCGGTAGACGGGATTATTCTGATCGGAACGGTCATCTCCAAAAAGCACGAGAAATTTTTTGAGCAGAGCAAGGTTCCCATCGTAGTGCTGGGACAGTATACGGATAAAGCAAACTGTGTGTATCATGATGATTATGGCGCAGCGAAAGATCTGGCAGTGAGGATTGCCGGAAAAGAAAAGAAAAAAATTGCCTATATCGGAGTGACAAGAGATGACCGGGCTGTCGGGCAGGAAAGAGAAGACGGATTCCGGGCCGGACTTCTGGAGGCGGGAATTGTTCTTCCGGAAGAACTGTACGGGCTTTCGGAGTTTTCTGTTGAGTCCGGGTACCGTCAGGCAAAAGCGATTTTAGAGAAAAATAGTGATATCGATATCATATCATGCGCGACAGATACAATCGCGGCGGGAGCGATGGAAGCTTTGAAAGAGTGCAAAAAGGAAAGAAGAGAAAAGGTGAAAGTGACGGGTTTTGGGGACAATCAGTTCTTAAAAGCAGTTTCCGAGGGAATCACAACAGTCCATTTTTACTATAAAACAAGCGGAATCAAGGCTGCGGAAATGCTGCTGGACATTATTGAAGAAGGACATCAGGTGCCGATCCGGATGAAACTCGGATACCAGATTATGGAACATTAGACAGAGGATAAAACAGATAAGCAATCAATTTTCACAAAAACAGAATAGAAAAATCAGTAAAAGTGCCATATTTACAAGTGGCACTTTTTTCGTTATTATTTATGCAGGATATGAAATCGATTACATAAAATAAAGGAGGAGAAACATGGATTACAGAAAAACAGCAGAAGAAATCCTGGAGCATGTGGGCGGAAGCAAAAATATTGTTTCTGCCGCACACTGCGCAACAAGGCTTCGCCTTGTCATTGCAGACAATTCCAGAGCGGATAAAACAGCCCTGGAAAACGTAGACGGCGTAAAGGGCGTATTTGAGGCATCCGGACAGCTTCAGATCATCCTTGGAACAGGGACAGTCAATAAGGTCTTTGACGAATTCATTGCGGTTTCCGGAGTGACGGCCAGTTCCAAGGCAGAGGCCAAGGAGGCCGCGGTACAGAAGCAGAATATATTTATGAGGGCAATCAAGCTTCTGGGGGACATTTTCGTTCCGATCATTCCGGCCATTGTGGCAAGCGGATTCCTTATGGGAATCATGAACTCTCTGGACTTTATGAATTCCAATGGATTTATCAACATTGATACGAGCGGGTCCTTCTATGTATTTGCCAATATCTTCAGCAATACGGCGTATACATTCTTACAGATCCTCATCGCGTTTTCGGCAGCAAAAGCATTCGGTGCCAACCCGTATCTGGGAGCAGTCATCGGTATGATTATGATCAATCCGAGTCTTCAGAATGCCTACACCGTAGCGACAGAAGGTGTGCAGGCTACCCAGTCCGTCTTTTTCGGACTGTATGACATTGACATGGTCGGTTATCAGGGACATGTTATTCCGGTTGTCATTGCAGTATGGCTGTTATCAGTACTGGAAAAGAAACTTCACAAAGTCGTGCCTGAGGTCCTGGATCTTTTTGTTACCCCTCTGGTCAGCGTGTTTGTGACAGGATACCTTACACTTGCGGTTATCGGTCCGGTTTTCGTATGGGCGGAAAATGCGGTTCTGAGTGCGATTCAGTGGCTGCTTACCCTGCCGCTTGGGATCGGAAGCCTTATCATGGGCGGACTTTATGCTCCAACGGTTGTAACAGGCATCCACCAGATGTACACGGCCATTGACCTTGGACAGATTGCACAGTACGGAGTGACCTACTGGCTTCCTCTTGCAAGTGCGGCAAACATTGCACAGGGTGCGGCGGCGCTGGCAGTGGGAATCAAATCCAGAGATAAAAAGGTGAAATCACTTGCCCTTCCTTCGTCATTAAGTGCGTTTATGGGAATCACGGAGCCGGCAATTTTCGGCGTCAACCTTCGGTTTTTCAAACCGTTTATCGCAGGGTGTATCGGAGGAGGATGTGGAGCACTTTATGCCTCAATCGTGCATCTGGGAGCAAAAGGAACCGGTGTAACGGGTATTTTCGGAATCCTGCTTTGTCTGGAACAGCCGGTTCAGTATATTATCGAGATGGTCATCGCAGTGGGTGTGGCATTTATTCTCTCTTTTATTCTTTATAAGGATCAGAATAAAGATCAGAAGCCGGAAGTTGTGAAGGCGGATGCACCGCAGACATTGCCGGAAGAACACAGGGATGAAAAAGAGGCAGGCGAGATTCCTGCGAACACAACAGTAACGGCCGGAAGCGAAGAACTTCATACACCGGTCAATGGAACATTGATTCCGGTATCTGAGGTCAGTGATCCGACGTTTGCGGCGGAAGTGCTTGGGAAGACGGCGGCAGTCATCCCGTCAGACGGACAGATCGTGGCACCTTGTGACGGTCAGATTGTCAGTATCTATGAGACGGGACATGCAGTCTGCATTGCAAGCAGTCTCGGAGGAGAGATTTTGATTCATGTAGGAATCGATACAGTCAAGATGGAAGGAAAAGGATTTACGACAAGAGTAGCGGACGGGGATCAGGTACATGCCGGGGATCTGCTGATCGAAGCGGATCTTGATCAGATTAAAAAGGCCGGATACGATACGGCAACCATGATGATTCTGACCAATGCCGACAGCTTTGCGGCGGTTGATAAGGCTGAACCGCAGGAGGTCAGCCGGGGAACGACAGTAATGACGATCAGAACAGGAGCTTAGAATTCAATGAATGCATTATCCAAAGATCTTACAAAACTGGTCAAAATGATTGAGAAGATTGAGAGCCGGTCCGGAGAGCCAGACAGGTTCCGGCCAAGATTCCATCTGGCCCCTCCGGCCGGATGGCTGAACGATCCGAACGGGCTGTGCCAGTATCAAGGCCTGTATCATGCCTTTTTTCAGTACTCTCCATTTGACGTGGAGGGAGGCCTGAAACTGTGGGGACATTCCACAAGCCGTGACATGCTTCACTGGGAATATCAGGGAGCGGCACTTTACCCGGATCAGCCGTTCGACTGCCATGGTGTTTATTCCGGCTGTGCGTTGACAGAAGATGGCAGAATTTCTTTTTACTATACCGGAAATGTCAAGCTGGACGGCGACTTTGATTATGTGACGGAAGGAAGGGAAGCCAACACCATACTCGTGGAGAGCGAGGATGGCTTCCGGTTTGGACGAAAGCAGCTTTTGATGACAAATGAAGATTATCCGGAAGATGTGACAAAACATGTCCGGGATCCGAAAGTCTGGAAAGAGAATGGCATCTACTACATGATTCAGGGGGCCAGACGGAAAGATGATGTTGGAGAGGCGCTTCTATTTGCATCTTCAGACCGGATTCACTGGTTATTGAAAAACAGAATTACCACAAAAGAGCCGTTTGGCTTCATGTGGGAATGTCCGGACTACTTTGAAATTGATGGAAAGAAGATTCTCTCTGCATCGGTACAGGGACTGGAAGGTGAGAAATGGAAAGACAAAAATGTCTACCAGTCCGGTTATTTTGAAGTGAAAGGCCACGTTGCAGAGCAGTGTACGCTTTCGGAATATGTACTCTGGGATTACGGTTTTGATTATTATGCGCCGCAGAGCTTTGAGACAGAGGATGGCCGGAGAGTCCAGATTGGATGGATGGGAATGCCGGACTGTCCGGAACATACAAACCGGACTATCGAGGACGGATGGCAGCACTGCTTCACTATTCCAAGAGAAATTTATGTGAAAGACGGAAGAGTCCTGCAGCGTCCGGTCAGAGAACTGGAAGAAAGGAAACGGATTCTGGCAGAAGCGACAGGCGGCCTTTATGTGGAAGAAGAACCTGTTTATGAAGCAAGAATTGCGGAAATCAAAGAAAATCAGTTCCATGCTGTACTCGGAGAAGAATTGATTCTTGAATATCGGGACAGCAGATTTGAGATGCGGTTTATCAATCCTTCCAAAGACAATGCGTCCGGCGGACGGACCATCCGGTATCAGGAAATCGAAACTCTGAATAATGTAACCATTCTCACAGATGTATCGACCTGCGAGGTGTTTGTAAATGATGGAGAGTATGTCTTTTCCACGAGATTTTATCCGGAAAACTACGGACTTCAAATTCAGGCGGACGAAGCGAAGATAAAGATGTGGGAACTGGTTTCGTAAAAAGGTTAATGATTATAGTAGGGCAGTATCGCGGCAAACGGTACTGCCCTGCTTTTGCCATCTGGAAATAGGGGACATGACTCGTATGAGAGAAAGCCAAATCAGATATTACGGTTAAAAGAAGAGGGTATTGCATTTGAACCGTAGAAATCAGAATCTACGGTTGCGAAACAAGAATTGCCAGATCAAACCGTCTGCGGCCGCTAAAACCTGCGGTTACAATGGAGAAATTTCCCAAAAGCCGAAAAATCTGACTATCGGAACCGGGCAGGTTTCTCAGCAGTTTTCTACTGGCAAAATCGTCTGATATCTCTTGCCTTTTGTCATGGAATATTATAGAATAATTCTGTGAGTTACTATGCTGAAGTGATTCAGTGAAAGGAGTTATAGCAATGGGATATGAAAAATTAAACGAGAAGATGATGGAGCTTAAAGATGAGATCTTTGCTTCCATCAAAGAGAGTGTCGCAATCGAAAGTGTCAAAGGCGCACCGGAGGAAGACGCACCATATGGAAGAGGACCGAAGGAAGCTCTGGACCACGCTCTGGCATTGGGCGAGAAGCTTGGATTTAAGACAGGCAATCTTGACAACAAGGTTGGCTGGATCGAATATGGCGAGGGCGAAGAAATGGCAGCGGTTCTTGGACATCTGGATGTTGTTCCGCTTGGAGAGGGATGGAAATACCCGCCGCTGGCATGCGAGATTCATGACGGACAGATGTACGGCCGCGGAGTTCTGGATGACAAGGGACCGGTAATAGGAGCGATTTATGCACTGAAAGCGATCCGTGATCTCGGACTTCCGATCGACAGAAGAATCCGTGTGATTTTCGGAACAGATGAAGAAAACGGTTCTTCCTGTGTAAAACATTATAACGAAGCTGGCGGAGAACAGCCTGCGATCGGATTTACTCCGGACGGACAGTTCCCGGTTATCTTCTGTGAAAAGGGACAGTCTTTCTGGGAAGTTACAAAGAAAGTAGAAAATCCGTCCAGTGTCAAAGTGCTTTCTATTGAGGGCGGTACAGCAAAGAATGTCGTAACACCAAAATGTACAATGGTTGTAGAAGGTGATCTGGATGTCAAAGAAGCAGACGGCATCACCGTGACAAAGGCAGATGGAAAGACTACAATCGTGGCAGAAGGACAGGGCGCACATGGCAGTACTCCGGAAAAAGGAGTCAATGCGGCAATCAAGCTGTTTGAGGCTGTAAAAGATTGTGGAATCGACGGAGATCCGGGACAGATGATCAACTTTATTCTGGAAAAGATCGGAACAGAGACAAATGGAAAATCTCTCGATATCTGCTGGACAGACGAGGAGACAGGAGAGACAACAGTCAACCTTGGTGTTGTAAAATGCACAGAGGAAGATCTGTTCTTCACACTGGATATCCGCTATCCAAAGAACGGAGACCGCGACACACTTGTTGCAACAATGAAGAAACAGGCAGAGGCTTATGGAATGAATGCAGATCTGGAGTCTGAAGGCAAACTGTTATACGTGCCGAAGGATTCTGAGCTGATCCGGAAGCTGATGAACGTATATAAAGAAGAAACAGGAAGAGACGATCAGCCGATCGCCATCGGAGGCGGTACATATGCAAAAGCATTTGATAATATGGTTGCTTTTGGGCCGACATTCCCGGGAGAGCCGGATGTCATTCACCAGCCGAATGAATGTGCGGATGTAGAGAAAATGATGCTGTCCTACCAGATTCTGGCGGCAGCAATGTATGAGATTGCACAGAAATAAAATGCTGATTTAAGACAGAATAGAAAAAGGATTCCGGAACTGTTCTAATGTCCGTTTTGTGATGTTGGAAACAGTCCGGAATCCCTTTTTTTACGTGAAAATGCATTCCCCTCTTGCCGGAAAATATAGGATATGATACATTGGGCTTACAACACTTTTGGATGAGGGAGGTTATGAGGTGAAACTGATTTTGGAGTATCTGAAAAGATACAAATTCTGGTTTGTCCTGAACGTGATTTCCGTCTTTGGATTTGCTCTGGTGGAACTGGGGATTCCGACGATCATTTCCTATATGATCGACCAGGGAGTCATGAATGAGGACAAAGGATTTTTGATGAAGATGGGAGTGCTGACAGCGGTGATTTCTGTGATTGGCGTCTGCGGCACCATTCTTCTTGGTTACTGCTGTGCCCGGATTTCCACAGGGATTGCTCATGATATCCGGCAGGATGTTTTCCGAAAGGTACAGACTTTTTCGCACAGCGAAATGAATGAGATCGGAGTGGCATCTCTGATTACGAGAACAAACAATGATGCTTTTCAGATCATGATGTTTATGAATGTAATTTTGAGGACGGCAGTGTTGACCCCGGTTATGATTGTAGTAAGTTTCATGCTGACAGTCCGCACCTCTTTGGATCTGTCGCTGATCATTATTTCTACGATTCCTCTGATTATTATCGGGGTCGTTATTGTGGCGAAGATTTCCTCTCCGATCAGTGAGAGGCAGCAGGCGTCACTGGATTCTATCAACCGGATTTTCCGTGAGAATCTGACCGGTATCCGTGTCATTCGTTCTTTTAATAATGATGAATATGAATCTGAACGGTTTGACAAAGAAAATGTAAATTTTATGAACCAGTCGAAAAAGCTGTTTAAGCTGATGACCTCGACAGATCCGGTATTCTTTCTTATGATGAATCTTGCGATCATTGCGATCTATGTTGTTGCGAGCTTTATGATTGATGCCGGTACACTTCCTGTTGGAAAGCTGATTGCTTTTATGGACTATGTTTTCCATGCAATGTTTTCCGTATTGCTGTTCTGCCTTGTGTTTATGATGTATCCAAGGGCGAATGTGTCGGCAAAACGTATCCGGCGGGTACTTAAAACCGAGTCAATCATCGAGAACCACCCGGATGCTTCAAAGACAGAGGACAGGGAAAAGAGTATCGTATTTGATGATGTTACTTTTGCTTATCCGGACGGAGAAGAAGCGGTTCTGCAGCATATTTCTTTCGAGGCGAAGAAAGGCGAGACGGTAGCATTTATCGGAAGCACCGGTTCCGGAAAGAGTACGTTGATCAAGCTGATCCCGAGATTTTATGATGTATCAGCCGGAAAGATTTTGATCAACGGAGTGGACGTACGGGATATGGACATTTATAAGCTCCGCGAACGGATCGGATTTGTGTCCCAGAAGGCCAATCTTTTCAGTGGGACAATCGAGGAGAATATCCGTTTCGGCAACCGGAACGCGAGCATGGAAGAAGTAGTCCATGCGGCAAAAGTAGCGCAGGCCTATGATTTCATTATGGAGAAACCGGGGCAGTTTCAGGAGCACATTGTAGAAGGTGCGGGAAATGTTTCCGGAGGACAGAAGCAGAGGCTTTCGATCGCAAGAGCACTGGTGCGGCACGCGGATATCTATGTCTATGACGATTCTTTCTCCGCACTGGATTTCCGGACGGACGCAAAGCTGCGCAGTGAGCTTCGTAAGGAGATGACGGATGAGATTGTCCTGATCGTTGCGCAAAGAGTCTCTACGATTATGGATGCGGACCAGATTATTGTTCTGGACGAGGGCAGGATCGTCGGAAAGGGCACGCACAAAGAACTGCTTAAAAACTGCAGTGTATATCATGAAATTGCAGCTTCCCAGCTGAGTGAGGAGGAACTGGCTTATGAATAAAGAACAGATCGGCTGGAAGGCATGTATGAAAGGGATGGGACGGTTTGTAAGTCCGTACAAAGGAAAACTTTTAGTGGCAGTCCTGACGACAGTGTTTGCGACAGCAATCTATTCCCTGAATCCGACAATAGAGGGGCTTGCAACGACACAGCTCGCCCGGGACGCGTCTGAAATTCTCCAGGGTGTCAGTGGGGCACATGTACATTTTGACAAGGTATTCCGCATTCTGGCGCTTCTTGGTACAAGTTATGTGACAAGGGCACTGGCGCTCCTTGTGTCGGCATTTTTCCTGACCAATGCGATTCAGCAGACGATGCATGATTTGAGAGGGGCACTTCAGAAAAAAATCCAGAAGATGCCGGTCAGCTATTTTGACGAGCACGCTTTTGGAGATGTATTAAGCTGTGTGACTAACGATGTGGATACGCTGAGCAATGCTCTGCAGCAGACGCTGACCAGGGTGATCAGCGGGGTGCTGACTTTTATTCTTGCGGTCAGCATGATGCTTCGGATCAATGTAGCGATGACGCTGATTGCATTGATCATTATTCCGCTCGTGGCGCTTATTACGAAGGTATTTGTAAAGCGTTCCCAGGATCTGTTTGACATTCAGCAGAAAACCGTAGGACAATTGAATGGTGCAATCACGGAGCTGTACGGCGGATTTAACGAGATTATCAGTTACAATAAACAGGAAGATGTGGAAAAACAGTTTGAGGAAGTAAATCAGAAGATGAGAAATTCCGCGTTCAAGGCGCAGTTTGTCTCCTCTTTGATTTCTCCCTGCGTGTCACTTGTGACTTACCTGACGATCGGTACCTGTGCGGTAATCGGATGTCTTCAGGTTATTCAGGGGACCATTACGATCGGACAGCTTCAGGCATTTGTGCGCTATATCTGGCAGATCAACGATCCGCTGTCCCAGGTTTCCCAGCTTTCCGCACAGGTACAGGCAGCCTTTTCCGCCATGCGCAGAATCTTTACCCTTCTTGCTGAGAAAGAAGAGGATCAGGGCGGAAAGGCAGAGATTGCAAAGGATAAAATCGAAGGCAATGTGACCTTTGAACATGTACAGTTTGGATACGATAAGGAACTTCTGATGAAAGATGTCAATATCGATGTCAAGAAAGGCCAGACGGTGGCGATCGTCGGTCCGACAGGAGCAGGAAAGACAACGCTGATGAATCTGCTGCTCCGCTTTTACGACGTGAAGGGTGGTTCCATCAAGATTGACGGCGTTGATATCCGGGATATGAAACGGGAAGATCTGAGATCGCTGTTCTCGCTCGTACTGCAGGATACATGGCTGTTCTCCGGAAGTATTTATGACAATATCCGCTACGGAAGACAGAATGCAAGAAAAGATGAGATTATCAGCGCTGCGAAGATGGCAAATGTCCATCACTACATCCGCACACTGTCCAGAGGATACGATTCACTGATCAATGAGGAAGCGAACAATATTTCTCAGGGAGAAAAGCAGCTCCTTACCATCGCAAGAGCGATTCTGAAGGATCCGCAGATTCTGATTCTGGACGAGGCGACATCCTCGGTGGACACCAGACTTGAGAGAAGGCTTCAGGAAGCCATGCTTCGGGTGATGGAGGGAAGAACATCCTTCGTTATCGCCCACCGGCTTTCTACAATCCGGGACGCGGACATGATTCTGGTACTGCGGGACGGAGATATTGTGGAACAGGGAACACACGAAGAGCTTCTGGCAAAGAAAGGTATGTACGAAAAACTGTATCATTCTCAGTTCGCGGGACAAAATTTTGATGAGGTTTGCTAGACATTGTGGTATGATAGTGTATAGATAATATGAGGAAAGGGGCATGAATCCATGAAAAAGAAACTCATTTTAGTTACATCACCACCGGCATGCGGAAAAACCTATGTTGCCATGAAACTTGCGGCAGAACTGAAGCATGTTGTATATCTGGATAAAGATGCACTGATTATTCTGAGCAGACAGATTTTTGAAGTGGCAAATCAGCCATATGACAGAAGCTCGGATTTCTTTGAAGAACATATCCGTGATTACGAATATGCGGCGATTCTGGATATGGCAGTGGATGCGCTGGAATACGATGACATTGCGCTGATCAACGCGCCGTTTACCCGTGAGGTCAGAAATCCGAGATTTATGGAGAGCCTCCGGCAGGATCTGATGCGAAAGAATGCAAGACTTTATGTTGTGTGGGTTGTCACAGACCCGGCAATCTGCAAGAAGAGGATGATCCGGAGAAACAGCGACCGTGACACATGGAAGCTGGCACACTGGGATGAGTACATGGCAAAGACTGATTTTTCCATCCCGGAAGAACTGAACGACAAAAGCAAAGATCAGGAGCTCCTTCTGTTTTATAATTCCAATGAAGAAGAGTTCCGCAAATCCATGAAAGAAGTGGTACGAAAACTCCAGGATGAGGAGTAAAGAGAAAAGTCAGACAGACGAATGCAGACAGGAGATTCCGGCCGGACGGCAGGGGATCTCCTGTCAGACGTAGGGGGAGTCTGGAACAAGGACAAAAGAGAGGACCGGAATATGGAAATACAGATGTACAATATGGGGCTTGGAGAATGTTTCCTGCTGGAAGACGGAACAGAAAAACTGGCAGTCAACTGTGGAACCCGCAATAAAAGAATCAATGGGACAGACAGCGGAGAGATTTACCGGGAGATACAGGACCGGGCGGCAGAAGAGGGATATGATTTGCTGATTACACAGTTTGATCCGGAACATATCAGCGGGTTCCTCCAGACAGGCCGGGTACGGCCGGGTGACGGGATCCGGACTGTATACCTTCCGGATCTCTTTTCGGAACGGTGGATGAACGAGGTGCTTGCTCTGCTGCTTTTGCAGGATCTTTCCAGAGGAGGGTTTCTTCCGGGAAAAGCGGTGACACTTACCAGCCTGATGGAAGTACTTTTAACTTTTCCGGGCAGGCTTTGTTTCCTGAAAAGGGGAGAGAGCATCGGCGGGAGGTATCAGGTACTCTGGCCGCAGAAAGACGGACTGAAAGCGGAGATGGAACAGACACTTAAGTCCGCGGGGATTCTCGACGCTTTTTATGAGCAGGACCGCTGCATGTGGAGAGAACTGGTCCGGGTCTCCTCAAGAATGAGAGAGATTTACATGCGGCTTCTTGCCATTTCCAGAAGCGCGGATGTTCCGAGAAATGAAGAAGGAATCCCGGTGGAACTGGAAGAGGACATCAAAAACTTCCGGTCGGACTTCAGAAAGCTGCGTAGAAACGAGCGGTTTCTTGGAATGGTGGAACGGTGCCAGAAACATCTTGAGATTCTGAAAGCATTTCATGACAGGACAGGACTGATTTTTCATACCCGTGAAGACAGCAGCAGGAATTTTCTCTATACAGGAAACACCTGGAAAGAAAGGGCGGCATGGCTGGCGGCAAATGAGGACGGGCTCGCCGGACTTCACAGAGAATACTGGTGCATTACGCTTCCGGGACATGGGACGGATGCCTGTTACTGGGATTTCTCGGAGTATGCTCCGAAGCACTTCCTCGTATCCAACGGGTACGTAGCGGGACAGGAGAACGGGAAGGTATCCGGACGTTACAGCGGCATGTTCGCCGTCCCGGATGTAACGATGCACTGTACCAGCGCAGACTGGTGCGAGGGGCGGAGGAACGGTATCTGCAGCTGCTGGAGCGCGCAGATCACATCTCCGCATCATTATTCCGTCATCCGGTAGCACGAAAGAAAAGATCCGACATGCAAAGAAAGGGAGGACAGACAGAATGAATAAGAGAAGAGCAGATAACGGAATCCCGAAGTATCAGCAGATTGCTACGGATATTGCCTATAAAATTGTAAATGGAATTTATCAGGAGGATCAGAAAATCTATGCAAGATCTGCCATCGGGAGTCAGTACAGTGTTTCTTCGGAGACAGCGCGCAGAGCAATGTGCATTCTTGCGGACTGGGATGTGGTGACGATTGAGAAAAACAGCGGTGTTCTGATCAAGTCGGTGGATAATGCAAAGAATTTTCTTCAGCAGCAGAAACAGACAAAATCAATCCAGAATCTAAAACGGAATATTCTTGACAGTGTGGAACGCCAGCAGGAGGAAATCAAAGAGCTCTATGATTATCTGACAGAGATGATTGATCAGATTGAGCGTTACCGGTCGACCAATCCATTTATCCCGTATGAAATTGTGATTACAGATCAGACTCCTTATCTGGACCGGACTGTCGGGGAAGTGGATTTCTGGCAGGAAACCTTTGCGACCGTGATCGCAATCAGGAGAAATGGAGTGCTTATGATGTCTCCGGGGCCAAAAGCGGTGTTTAAACTCAATGATATCCTGTATTATACAGGGGATGAGGAATGTCCGGAAAGGGTACAGAAATTTATGTATCCGCATCAGTAAAAAAGTACTTGCAAAAGTAACAACTTTAAAATAAAATAGAGTTGTCATTCATGGCTATAATGTAACTCACAAAAAAGAGCAGGAGGTTCTGATGCAGATCTTCCTGTTTTTTTCTTTTACCCGGCCCGGAACGTCAGGGAAGGGTGAGGACTGCATGGAAAAGAACAAGGTTGACATCACATTCACACTGTAATAAGATAAAGCAAAAAGAAAATGGAGTCATTATGAAAAAAGATACGATAAAAGAAGTTGTAGAAAAACTGAACCGTAATTACCTCACTGAGGAACTGTTCATGCCGAAAAAAGGGCGGAGGCTTCCGGAGCGCGCGGCGGTGATTGAGATTATCCGTGATCTCAGACAGATTATTTTTCCGGGATATTTTGGAAAAGACAGCGCGCTGGAACTGGATACCGCCTACTATGCAGGATACCGGATCAACCATCTTTACGATGCGCTGAAAGAGCAGATCACCATTGCGCTGAGATATCAGGGGAAAGAAGAGAATGTAGAGCAGAAGGCTCAGGAAGTGACGGACCGCTTCTTCTCCCGGATTCCGGATATCCAGAATCTGATGCTCAAAGATGTACAGGCTGGATTTGACGGGGACCCGGCGGCCCAGAGCCGGGAGGAGATTATCTTTTCCTATCCTGGACTGTTCGCGGTTTATGTGTACCGGATTGCCCATGTGCTTTATGGTGAAAAGATCCCGTTTATTCCGCGGATCATGTCAGAGTATGCGCATGGAAGAACAGGGATCGATATCAACCCGGGAGCCAGAATCGGAGAATATTTCTTTATTGACCACGGCACCGGAATTGTAATCGGGGAGACGACCGAGATCGGTGACTATGTCAAACTTTATCAGGGCGTGACGCTGGGGGCGCTGTCTACAAGAAACGGACAGAAGCTTGCCGGACTGAAACGACACCCTACCATCGGCAACCATGTGACGATCTACTCGAATTCCACCGTCCTTGGTGGAGATACCGTGATCGGGGAACACTGCATTATCGGAGGAAATACTTTCATTACAGAGTCCGTGCCGCCTTACACGAAAGTAAGCGCCAAGAGCCCGGAACTGATTTTCAAAACGCCAAAAGAAAATCAGGAAAAGAAGAATCTCTGGGAGTGGGAAAATTAAAACTCCTTTACCTTGGAAGACGGAAGTAGTAAAATATAGGCAAAAGAACAACAGGAGGGAAAGTTTATGGGACAGGAACTGATTTTAAAATTAAAAGAAGTAAAACAGGCACTGGTAGACCTTGATCTCAAAGGCGAAGAGTGGGAAGAACGTCAGGAAATTCTGCAAAAGCTTGAAGACGTGACCTCCTATGTAAAGGATGCCATGGGAAGCGGAAAACTATAAAGCAGAAAGGATGAAAGACGATGCAGCCAAAGATCAGGGCACTGGTATTTGACATGGACGGGCTTCTCTTTGACTCGGAGAAGGTGGTCCAAAAATCGTGGTATATCGCCGGAGAACGGCTGGGATACCCAAACGTAGGAGATCACATCTATCATACCCTCGGGTTTAATGTTGTAAGAAGAAGCAGGTATTTCAGGGAGACATTTGGAGAGAAATTTCCGGTAGAGACCTTTAATCAGATGACAAGGGAGATTTTCTATGAATTGAAGGAGACGGAAGGAGTTCCGAAAAAGCCGGGTGTGGATGAGCTGCTTTCCTACGCAAAAGAAGAAGGATACCTGCTGGCGGTCGCCACTTCGTCCGGGGAGGCCTATTCCAGAACGCTTCTGAAAGAGGGAGGGATCTGGGATTATTTTGACGCCGCGGTCTTTGGCGATATGGTCACACATGCCAAGCCGGATCCGGAGATTTATCTGAAAGCATGTGAGAAACTTGGAGTGAAGCCTTCGGAAGCGGCCGCACTGGAGGACTCGCCGAATGGAATCCGTTCCGCGTATGCGGCGGGCATGTATCCGATTGTCATACCGGATCTGGTCAGGCCGGACGAGGAGATCAAAAGTCTCAGCACATGGCAGTGTGAATCATTGTTTGATGTGATCAGTATACTGAAAGAAAAGTAAGAATCAGCCGTACAGAAAAGGCAGTCATTCTCTGTGCGGCTGATTTTGTGATGTATGAGGAATGTGCGTACATCCTAAAGATTCAAAAAGCGGCTGCAGCATTCCTCAAAGACGTGAATCTGATGTGTCAGGTCTTCTGCCTGTATGTCGGACAGACTTTCCAGAAGAAGATCCTGAGCACGGTGTACGCCTTCTTTGTCAAGAGGAGGCGTAAGAGCGAAATCGCTGTAGGCCCGAAGCTTCTGGAAATAGAGATTCAGGTCCGCGGGATTTTGTTCCTTATATGCCAGTTCATACATATAGTGGGAGTCTGCAGCGTCAGAATCACTGCATTTTTGACAGATCCACTTTCCAAGGTAATAATATTGATTTCCGATCCGGTAGACAAATCCCGGACGGGAGATGAAATCCTGATGGTTCATATCCGGCACCTCCTTGTCATTAGCCGTTGATGATAACCTGTTTCAGGGAAAGATCCGGATTTAACAGGACCAGATTTCCGATTTTGCCGGGAGAGATGCTTCCGTACAGATGCTCCAGGTGCAGTGCGCGTGCCGGATTGTAGGTGGCACAACGGACAGCGTCTTCCAGCGGAATGTCCATCTCAGTTATTGCGGTACGCATACAGTCGGCAAGGTTTGTCACGGATCCGGCCAGTGCTCCGCCCTCTGCCAGAGTGGCATGTTTTCCGGACACATTGACATCCAGTCCGCCGAGGGTGTAGGAGCCGTCCGGCATTCCTGTGGCGCGCATACTGTCACTGATCAGGCAGATTCTTTCGGAACCAAGCATGGCAAAGGCAGCCCGTACCATGGACGGATGAATATGGACTCCGTCACAGATCAGCTCTGCGAATACATGTGGACTGTCAAATACAGCGCCGACAACACCCGGTTCCCGGTGGGTAAATGCAGGCATGGCATTGAAAAGATGAACAGCATGGCAGGCTCCGGCATCGAAAGCGGCCTTTGCGTCTGCATATGGAGCGTTTGTATGTGCCAGAGAAACGGATACGTTGTCCTTCACTTTCCGGATAAAATCAAGTGTCCGTTCCAGACCCATTTCCGGCGCAACGCCGATAAATTTGATCAGCCCTTTTGCGGCATCCTGAAATTCATTAAAAAGAGCGGCATCACATGGAATGATATTCCTTTCGTCCTGCGCGCCTTTCTTTGCGATGCTGATAAAAGGCCCTTCCATATTCAGACCCACAAGATGTGCACCCTGCTCATTTGTGTAGGAAGCAGCGGTAGCAAGAATCTTCTTGAGCTCTTCCGAAGGAAGTGTCATGGTGGCCGGACAGATGGTTGTTACACCGATGGAAGCTTCGTATTCGGCAATTGTCCGAAGTGCTTCCGGATCGTTATCACAGACGTCGGCTCCCATGCATCCGTGAAAATGAATGTCAATCAGTCCCGGAATGGCGTAGGCACCGCCGCCGTCCACAACTTCACCGGAACCGGAAGCAGTTTCGCAAAACAGTCCGTCTTCAATCACTACATCACCCGGATGGAAGTGAAAATCCTCCCCGTATACTTTTACATTTTTGATAATCATAATAGTACTCCTTTGTCTGAAAGAAAAGGATGCCAGGAAAGAATCCTTCCTCCCGGCATCCCTGATTACATGTTAACGAGGAACTTTGGAAAAAGCAGCCTCATCAGCTACAACGGTTACGTCCGGATGGAACTGCAGGATTGATGCAGGTACTTCTGGCGTAACAGGCCCAAAGAATGATTTTGCGACCGCTTCAGCTTTATCTTCTCCGCTTACAATAAGGAGAATTTTCTTTGCGCGCATAATGGTTCCGATTCCCATGCTGTAAGCCTGTTTCGGAACATCATCAGCGGAAGCAAAGAAACGTTTATTTGCTTCAATCGTACTTGGCTGAAGGTCAACACAATGTGTTGCTTTCGGGAATTCACTGCCCGGTTCGTTGAATCCGATATGACCATTGTGTCCGATTCCGAGAAGCTGAAGATCCACACCGCCGAGAGAAGCAACGACTTCTTCGTAGTGCGCACATTCTGCTTCGCTGTCTTCGCATGTGCCGTCCGGGATGTTGGTGTTTGCCGGATCGATATTTACATGATCAAACAGATGATCATGCATGAAATAATAGTAGCTCTGATCATTATCTTTTGGAAGTCCCTTGTACTCATCCAGATTGGCTGTCTTCACCTGTGAAAAATCAAGGTCACCATTCTCGTATTTGGCAACAAGGTTTTTGTAGGTTCCGACCGGAGAAGAACCTGTAGCCAGACCAAGTACACAGTCCGGTTTTGAAATAACCTGTGCTGCGATGATGTTGGCAGCTCTCTGACTCAGAGCATCGTAATCTTTTTCCACGTAGAATCTCATGACTAAAATCCCCCTTTTGTCTGATAGTTACAGTATAACACATAAAAAGAGAAAGTACTTTCAAAACGTGGCTTTTTCAAAAAATTCCGGTCTGTGAAAATCCGGAGCGTCTGACAGGAGGGGCGAAAATGCAGCGTAATGCTCGATGGACGGATCTTCCGAAATCTTATAAAAGTTGCAGGAAAAGGTATCGGGAAGACTGGATTTTGTGATTCCGTAAATCTGTTCCAAAAGGGAAAGCGGAAGATGGAAGGTCAGTTTCCAGCAGTCCGGCATCAGACGGACATGGTGTGACAGCGCACGGCATTCTGCTTCCGAAAACAGGGTACGGCCGGTACGGGCAAATCCGTACTGGGCAAGGAGAGCGCCGTTTGCGTTGAATTCCAGATTGATATACGGAGAGAGTTTCCGGCTTCGCTTTCCGGAAAACGGGAAGTGAAAAAACGCTTCCATGGCACTGTCCAGGTAAACAGGAACCTGAAAGCCGGTCTGACGGCGGAGCGGATCTGTCTCAAAACAGGTCATTTCCACGTAGAATCCGTCACCGGGCACATATCCGATCCGGCCTGTAACGGGAGGAGCAAATTTCGTCCCCCAGAGTAAATGGGACACCTCAAATGAGGTGCCCTCTGAAGATAACTGTTCCGGGAAGGAGAGGATCTGAATTTTCATTATGCCGAAACCCCGCTTTCCCAACGGCCGCTTGCCCCGCATGGAAGTACAAGACCGTTTGAAGAAACCGGAAGACCGATTTCCTGAGAGTCCACATGACCGTGGAACTGTTTCAACTCCGTGCCGAGCATATAGGTCAGAACTGCAGGAGCGAGGCCGGTTGTGTAAGAGTTGACAAGGAAAAACAGCGGCTTGTCGGACAGAATCTGTGTACACTTCCGGATCAGAGGATGAATGGCATCCTCGATCTTCCAGATCTCGCCTTTTGGTCCGCGGCCGTAGGAAGGCGGATCCATGATGATGGCATCATAATGATTTCCTCTGCGGATTTCTCTTTCGACAAATTTCATACAGTCGTCCACAAGCCAGCGGATCGGCGCGTCCGAAAGGCCGGAGGAAGCAGCATTTTCCTTTGCCCATGTGACCATGCCTTTGGAAGCGTCCACGTGAGTGACGTGCGCTCCGGCAGCGGCAGCCGCAAGAGTGGCTCCTCCGGTGTAGGCAAACAGGTTCAACACCTTGACCGGGCGTCCGGCGGAACGGATTTTTTCAGAGAACCAGTCCCAGTTTGCCGCCTGTTCAGGGAAGAGTCCCGTATGTTTAAAGCTGAAAGGCTTCAGATTAAAGGTCAGATCCCGGTAATGGATCTGCCATTGCTTCGGAAGGCTGAAGAATTCCCATTCTCCGCCGCCTTTTTTACTTCTGTGATAATGTGCGTTTGGATGATACCACCCGCGGTTTGTCTTTTCAGTATTCCAGATTACCTGCGGGTCCGGGCGGACCAGGATGTAATCACCCCAGCGTTCCAGCTTTTCCCCGCCGGAACAGTCTATGACTTCATAATCTTTCCAACCATCTGCAATCCACATGATTAACAATCCTTTCTATATCTGATATTTATCGTGACGGTGTGATTCCGTTTTGTGAATCCTCCATAATCCTGTTTATTATAGCAGTAAAGGAATAAAAGCTCAATGAAAAACACCCTTTTTGAGCCGAACCTATAGAAAAAGCAAATGATTGATATACGAAAAACCGATAAGTAAATCCGTTTACCGGCTATTTGCTTAGTGTTAAAATAATCGGTAGATATGGAACTAAACAGGAAAGGTGGAACAAGAAATGATCAAAGTAAACGCAATCGGAGATAATTGTCCGATTCCTGTAATTAAAACAAAGAAAGCAATGAAGGAGCTGACAGGACCGGATACAATCGAAGTACTGGTAGATAACGAAATCGCTGTTCAGAATGTGACAAAGATGGCTCAGTCCTCAGGCGGAAAAGTAACATCCGAAAAGAATGCGGAAAAAGAATACCGCATCCTGATTGAGATGGAAGGTGCACCGGCAGCAGAAGAGGCTGAAGAAGAGGTTTCCTGCACACCGGACAAGAGAGGAAATACGATCGTTGTCGTATCTTCGGACAAGATGGGAAGCGGAAACGAGGAGCTGGGAAAAGTCCTGATGAAAAGTTTCCTCTTTGCGGTGACACAGCTTGAGGAGCTGCCAAAGACCATGCTCTTTTATAATGGAGGCGCGACACTGACGACAGAGGAGTCCGACTCTCTGGAAGATCTGAAGAATCTGGAGGCACAGGGCGTTGAGATCATGACGTGCGGAACATGTCTTGATTACTATGGACTGAAAGAGAAGCTGGCTGTCGGAACAGTAACAAATATGTACAGCATTGTAGAGACGATGGAACAGGCATCAAAAGTGATCAGACCATAAAGACAACAGTATGGAAGTATACATCAGGATCGGCATCAGACTGTGCTGATCCTGATATTTTTTTGACGGGAAACGTAGATTTTTGGTTGATCTTGTTTCGGTTTATGATATAATAAAAAAGTTATAAGTTTTTTCTATAAGTACATGCGAAAGGAGAAGAAGAAAAAGATGATTCAGGATGTGAAATTGACACAAATGACAAAGACGGCGGGGTGAGCCGCCAAGATAGGTCCTGAGACCCTTGCCCAGGTTCTGGGTAAGCTACCGAAATTCCATGATGACAACCTGATCGTCGGAATCGAGACAGCGGATGATGCTGCGATCTACAAGGTGACAGATGACATCGCCATGATCCAGACGGTTGATTTCTTCACTCCGATCGTAGATGATCCATATATGTTCGGCCAGATTGCGGCAGCCAATTCGTTAAGCGATGTGTGGGCCATGGGAGGAGAGCCGAAGGTGGCGCTTAACATCGTCGGATTCCCGAACTGTCTGGATCCGTCCATTTTAGGAGAAATCTTAAAAGGCGGAGCGGACAAGGTGATGGAAGCAGGCGCCGTGCTGGTGGGCGGACACACCATTCAGGATGATGAACCGAAATACGGACTCTGTGTTTCCGGATTCGTTCATCCGAAGAAGATTTTTAAAAATTACGGCTGCAGGCCGGGAGATAAGCTTATTCTGACAAAGCAGATTGGAAACGGTATCGTCAATACGGCGATCAAAGCGGAGATGGCTTCTGAAAGAGCGATCAAGGAGGCAGAGACTGTCATGTCTTCTCTCAACAAGAAAGCGAAAGAGGTTGTGGAGAAGTATGACGTATCCGCCTGCACGGACGTGACAGGATTCGGGCTTCTTGGACACGGGGCCGAGATGGCAACTGCAAGCGGAGTGTGCCTGAATCTGGATGTGAGAAAGATCCCGTATTTTGCGGATGCGGTTGAGTATGCAAAGATGGGACTGATTCCGGCAGGGGCGTATAAAAACAGAGGACATTCCGGACAGTATGTGGATATCGGCAGTACGCCGGAACACTACGTGGATCTTCTTTATGATCCGCAGACATCCGGAGGGCTTCTGATCAGCGTTGCGCCGGAGCAGGCAGATGCTGTCATGGAAGATTTTGAGAAAAAGGGACTGGATACCAGGGTGGCCATGATAGGCGAAGTATCGGAAAAAGATCAGGAGGACAACACATTCATCCGGCTTGTATAGATGCCGGAGAATGGAAAAGAGACGAAAATGGACAAAAATATTTTTTACCGCAGTATTCCGAAGGTGGATATACTGCTGGAAGATGAAAGAATCCAAAACGCAGCTTCGATTTATGAACGAGACACGGTGATGGATGCTATCAGGGAGCAGACAGAGTATGTGCGCGGACTGATCCGGACATGCGACGAAGAGGAGACGATCCGCCGCGAAATTGACAATCTGATTCCGGATATTATCCGGCGGGTGGAGAAGATGCATACGCCGGATATGCGCCCGGTGATCAATGCGACAGGTACGATTCTCCACACCAATCTGGGACGTGCCCCGATCAGCAGGGAGCATATGGCAAGGCTTGCGGAAGTAGCATGCGGATACTCCAATCTGGAGTATGATCTGGAGGCCGGCAGACGTGGGGAGCGGTACTCTCACTTTGAGAAGCTTCTCTGCAAGATTACGGGAGCGGAGGCTGCCATGGCAGTCAATAATAATGCTTCTGCCGTTATGCTGATTTTAAGTTCCATGGCAAAAGGAGGAGAGGTTGTCGTATCCAGAGGAGAGCTTGTGGAAATCGGCGGGAAATTCAGGATTCCGGACGTGATGGAGCAAAGCGGAGCCAGACTTGTGGAAGTGGGAACGACGAATAAGACTCACTATTCTGATTACGCGGATGCTGTCACAGAGGAGACGAAAGCTTTTCTGAAGGTTCACACAAGTAATTACCGGATTGTCGGATTTACCGAGTACGTAGGCATCGACGATCTGATTCCGCTGGGACAGGAGTATGATCTTCCGATTATCGAAGACCTCGGAAGCGGTGTACTCATTGATCTGAGTAAATACGGACTGACTTATGAGCCGACGGTACAGGATTCCATCCGGAAGGGAGCGGATGTAGTCTGCTTCAGCGGGGACAAGCTTCTTGGAGGACCGCAGGCGGGAATTATCGTCGGAAAGAAAAAATACATTGATAAAATGAAGAAGAACCAGCTGACAAGAGCCCTCCGTATCGACAAGTTTACGGCGACGGCGCTGGAGCTGGTATTACAGGAATATTTAAGCGAAGAAAACGCGGTAAACAAGATTCCGGTTCTTCGCATGATTACAAAATCTGCCGAAGAGGTGGAAAAGTCTGCAAGACGATTTAAACGGATGCTGGAAAGAAAAGGACTTAAGGCGGCTATCACTCTTCAGAAGTGTGAATCCCAGATCGGAGGGGGATCTCTTCCGCTTGAGAGGATTCCGAGTATGGCTGTCGGCATCCGCCCGGAAACGATGAGTGTTCCGGAGCTTGAGACGGCAATGCGCCATCTGGAGGTTCCGATCATCCCAAGGACGGTCAACGATACGATTCTGATGGATGTGAGGACCATCGAGGAAGACCGGATGAAGCTTGCGGCAGACGAGTTAAAGCAGATATTATAATTACGATAGAGACAGTGGGAATGAAATAACATGAAACACATTATCATAGGAACAGCCGGTCATATTGACCATGGAAAGACGACGCTGATCAAGGCGCTGACAGGAAGAAATACAGACCGATGGGAAGAAGAGCAGAGAAGAGGGATCACGATCGATCTTGGATTTACCTACTTCGACCTTCCAAACGGCGACCGGGCAGGGATTATCGACGTGCCGGGACATGAGCGTTTTATCAACAATATGGTTGCAGGCGTGGTAGGGATGGATCTGGTCATGCTTGTAATCGCGGCGGATGAGGGAATCATGCCGCAGACAAGAGAACATATGGACATTCTTGGCGAGCTTGGTATTGAGAAGAGTATCATTGTCCTCAACAAATGCGATCTTGTGGATGAAGAGTGGATGGAGCTTGTTGAGGAGGAAGTGCGTGAGGAACTGCATGGCACATTCCTTGAGAATGCACCGATTGTAAAGGTATCCGCCGCTACAGGAGAGGGGCTGCCTGATCTTATCGATACGATCCAGCGGATGACGGAAAATGAAGTGACGGAAAAAGATATTCATACGATCCCGAGACTTCCGATTGACCGTGCGTTTACCATATCCGGATTCGGGACAATCATTACCGGAACCCTGCTTGCGGGGACAATCCGGAAAGAGGATACCCTTTGCATGTATCCGATCGGAAAAGAATGTAAAATCCGGAATATCCAGGTCCACGGCGAAAATGTGGATGTCTGCTATGCCGGACAGCGTGTGGCCATCAATCTCTCCAACATCAAAAAGTCTGAGATCAAGAGGGGCTGTGTTCTTGCGCCACCGAAAAATATGAAAAATACAGATCTTCTGGACGTAAGGCTCAATGTCCTTCCATCTTCCATGAGGATCCTTACCAATAATGCAAGACTTCACCTGTTTACAGGGACAAGCGAAGTTCTATGCCGTGCCGTCCTGCTTGATAAAGAGGAGATCGGACCGGGCGAGAGCGGCTTTGTGCAGCTGCGTCTGGAGGAGGAGATCGCCGTGCGAAGAGGCGACCGGTTTGTTGTGCGCTTCTATTCTCCAATGGAGACCATCGGGGGCGGCGTGATTCTGGAGCCGAATCCGAAATGGAAGAAGAGATTCCAGCCGGATGTGATTGAGGAACTGAAGAAAAAAGAGTCCGGCTCCTCTGCTGATGTGATCGAGCTTCATATCCGCCAGCATGACAAGACTATGGTGACAGTTGCGGAACTGGCCAAGATCACTGCGCTTGCACCGGAGGAAGTGGAGGAAGATGTAAAAGAGCTGCAGGCGGCAGGACAGATTCATGTGTTCCCTATGAAGAAAGATACCTATGTATGGCACAGAAGTTCGCAGGAGAGCATGACAGAGTCCATTTTAAAAGAGCTGGAAGGATTCCATAAGGCTCATCCGTACCGGCCGGGTATGCCGAAGGCAGAAGTGCATATGCGCTTTATGAAGCAGGTCAAGCCAAATGTATTTGACATGTATATTGAAATGCTGATAAATGAGAGAAAGATCGGACGCAGCGGAGAGTACCTCCATGCCCCGGCTTATGAGATACCAAAAGATGCGGTATTTGAGAAAGCATCCCGGACGATTCTTGAGACCTTTGAGAAAGCGGGGTATGATTTTGTCCGTTTTTCAGAGATCGTATTTCCGAAGCTCCCGGACGGAGTGAAGGAAGATGTGCTTCAGGTGCTGATTTCCGACGGAACTGTCGTAAAGATCAACGATGAAATGTATACACTGGCGTCCTATATGGAGAAAGCAAAAGCAAAGATTATTGAGAAACTTCAGAAGGACGGTTTGATTACGATTGCTGAGGTGCGGGATATGCTTGGAACAAGCCGGAAGAGCGCCAAGCCGATCCTGGAATATATGGACAGCCAGAAAGTGACTAAGAAAACAGGAGCAGAGAGCGAAAGGGTTGCATATTTATGAATTTAAAACAGTTGGAGGCATTCGTATGTGTTGCAGATAAGAAGAGCTTTTCCAAAGCGGCAAGGGAGCTGTATCTGACACAGCCGACGATCAGCGCACATATTGCCTCGTTGGAAAAGGAGCTGGATGCAAGGCTGTTTATCAGAAATACAAAAGAGGTGAGTCTGTCCGAGGATGGAACCGTTCTCTACAGCTACGCAAAACAGATGATTGATCTGGAAGAGCAGATTGAGGCATGTTTCTGCGGAGAGAGACAGTCGGATGTCAGAAAGATCACAATTGCGGCATCCACAATTCCGGCGCAGTATATTCTGCCGGGGATTTTGGCAAGGTTCATTGAGAAATATCCGAAAGAGCAGTTTAAGGTCATTGAGACGGACAGTTCCAAAGTGATCGAACTGATCTCCGGGGGAGCGGCTGATATCGGGTTTTCCGGAACTGTTCTCGAGAGGAAGTTCTGCAAATATATTCCTTTCTATAAGGATGAACTGATTATCATTATGCCGAATACGGAAAAGTATCAGGCGCTTATGGAGCAGGAAAATCTGGACTGGCTGAAATCAGAATCCTATATCATGAGGGAGGAAGGATCCGGGACACGAAAGGAAGCGGAAAAACAGCTGAAACGCTACGGGATCGATGTGGATCAGCTTACCGTAGTCGCAAGTATGGAGAGCCAGGAGGCAATTAAACGTTCCGTCATGAACGGAATGGGAATTTCCATTATCTCCAGACTGGCAGCGGAAGAAGAGGTCAGAACAGGAAAGGTGCTTTGCCGCAAGGTGCCGGGTGAAGGAGAAGGCCGGGATCTGAATGTCGTTTACAATAAAAACTTTCACCTTTCAAAATCCGCTGAGCGGTTTATTAAAGTAGTGAAAGAAATGTATCAAATTCACAAGTAATTACAGATTGCCAATTTATAGAATGTTTCTATAAATTGGCAATTTTCATAGGGTTTTTAAATTAGACTGGATTTGATAAAAAAGATATACTAGAGGTAATGGGAGGGAGAGACTATGATTTATCTTGATAATGCGGCGACTACGATGCATAAGCCGCAGGAAGTGATCGATGCGGTTGTAAATGCAATGGGTTCCCTCGGAAATGCAGGGCGTGGTGCCAATACAGCATCTCTGGGGGCGGCGCGGATCATTTATGAAGCAAGAGAGCGCCTGGCAAAGCTCTTTGGTGCGGAGGATCCGAAGCAGATCGCGTTTACATCCAATTCTACCGAAAGCCTGAATACGGCAATCCGGGGATTGATAGATCCTGGAGATCATGTAATTACGACTGTGCTGGAGCATAATTCTGTCCTCAGGCCGATCTATGATCTTCAGGAAAAAGGAGTGGAAGTGACCTTTGTAAAGAGTGATGACAAGGGCAGGATCTGTTATGAAGAAATCGAGCAGGCAATCCGTCCAGAGACAAAGGCCATCGTGACGACACACGGATCCAATCTGACGGGAAATCTGGTTGATATTGGAAGGATCGGAAAGATGGCACATGACCATGGTGTTCTCTATATTGTGGATGCATCCCAGACGGCGGGGGTTTTCCCGATTGATGTCAAAGCCATGCATGTGGATGTACTCTGCTTTACAGGACACAAAGGACTCCTGGGCCCGCAGGGAACCGGTGGGCTTTATGTGAGAGAAGGACTGAAGATTCGTCCGCTGAAGATGGGAGGAAGCGGAGTACAGACATACAATCATCATCATCCGTCTGAAATGCCGACGGCACTGGAGGCAGGCACACTCAACGGGCATGGAATCGCAGGACTGAATGCGGCACTCGGCTACATCGAACGTGTTGGGATTGATACGATCCGCAGAACCGAGCAGAAGTGGATGCGGATGTTTTACGAGGGGGTAAAAGATATTCCCGGCGTGAAAATCTACGGTGATTTCGAGACGGAAGAGAGATGCCCGATCGTTACACTGAATATCGGGGATTATGATTCCGCGGAAGTCAGCGACGAACTTCTGATGACGTACGACATTTCCACGAGACCGGGCGGACACTGCGCACCTTTGATGCATGAAGCGCTCGGTACGGTAGAACAGGGATCCGTACGCTTCAGCTTCTCCCATTTCAATACTGAGGAAGAGATTCAGACTGCCATCCGTGCAGTAGAAGAACTCGCGAAAGAAGAATAAGGAACAGGAGGAAAGAGAATGAATTTATCTGACTCAAAGAAAAAACTGGCGCTTGCCGGCGTTGTCTGCGGTATCGTTGCTGCAGTTCTGGCGGCAACAGGAAATCCGGCGAATATGGCGATCTGTATCGCATGTTTTGTCAGGGACACTGCAGGAGCTCTGAAATTCCACAGCGCGGCGGCAGTACAGTATGCCAGACCTGAAATTGTAGGAATTGTGCTGGGAGCATTTGCGATCTCATTAGCGACAAAGGAATACCGGTCTACCGGAGGATCTTCTCCGATGATCCGTTTTGTCCTTGGAATGATCATTATGATCGGTTCTCTTGCATTCCTTGGCTGCCCGCTTCGTATGGTACTCCGTATGTCAGCAGGTGACCTGAATGCATGGGTTGCCCTGATCGGATTTGCTGCCGGCGTTGCAACAGGAGCATTTTTCCTGAAGAAAGGATTCAGCCTTGGACGGGCACATGAGACCAATGCCGCAAGTGGTACAGTACTTCCGATTCTGATGGTGGGAATTCTGATTTTAAGCGTATGCACAACACTGCTTGCTGCATCAGAGCCGGGGGCAGGACCGGGAGCCCTTCACGCCCCGATTCTGATTTCTCTGATCGGTGGTTTGATCTTTGGAGCTTTTGCGCAGAAATCCAGAATGTGTTTTGCGGGAAGTATCCGTGATATTATTCTTGTCAAAAGTTTCGATCTGATTTCTGTTATCGTAGGACTGTTTGCAGTTATGCTGATTTATAATATCGCAACAGGCGGATTCCACCTCGGATTCAGTGGACAGCCGATCGCACATTCCGCGCATCTGTGGAATATTCTCGGGATGTATGCGGTAGGATTCGCGGCAGTACTTGCCGGTGGATGTCCTCTTCGCCAGCTCGTTCTGGCAGGACAGGGATCTTCCGATTCCGCAGTCACGGTACTGGGACTGTTTGTCGGCGCTGCTGTATCACATAACTTTGGACTGGCAGGCGCGGCAGCAAGTGCGGCAACTGCAGACAAGGCAGCGTCCGCAGGCGGAGTCAGCACAGCAGGTCAGATTGCAGTTGTCATCTGTATTGTCGTATGTTTCATAATTGCATTGACAAATAAGCGGAAAATGGCGAAATAGTATGGTATTTTAATGAAATGTATGTTATTCTATGAGAAAGGATGATAATGAAATGAAGGAAGTAGATGCAAGAGGACTTTCCTGTCCGGAACCGATCATGCTGACAGCAGAGGCGATCAAAGGAACGACGGAGCCGGTAAAGGTACTTGTAAGCGAACCTCATCAGAGAACGAATGTAGAGAAATTCGCGAAAGATAAAGGCAAGAAGGTTACCGTGACGGAAAAGGGCTCTGAATTTGAAATAGTGATTGAATCATGAGAAAGAAAGAATTAAAGCTGGTAGTGACATTCCATACGACAGCAGATGCTATGGCAATGGAAAAGACTTGTAAAGAACATGAAGTGAATGGCAGACTGATCCCTGTACCAAGGGCGATTTCGGCGGGATGCGGACTTGCCTGGTGTGCGGATCTTACGGACAGGGATTCGGTGCTTGACATCATGGATCAGGTGGGAATTGAACACGAAGAGCTTCACGAATGTATGGTATAATCAGGAGAAAACCGGATTTTCATTATGAAAATCCGGTTTTGCTTTTTGGGGGACAAATTTCCGCGGGGCGGGCTGTTCTGTAAAAGCAGAAAGTACAGCAAAGTCATGAAATTGAGAGGAGGAGATGATATGACATTAATGCTGAAAGTAGTTCCTGTATTTGCTGCAGCGGCACTTCTGTTTGCGGTTTATCTGGCGCTTAAGGTTTCCAGACAGGAGGCAGGAACCAGGAGAATGCGGGAGATTTCCGAAGCCATTGCGGAAGGAGCGGGAGCTTTCCTGATGGCGGAATACCGGATTCTGATAGTCTTTGTTGTAGTGCTGTTTGTCCTGATCGGTATTGGAACGAGAAGCCTTGTAACGGCCGTGTGCTTTGTAGCAGGTGCTCTGTTTTCGACACTTGCCGGTTACTTTGGAATGCAGGTGGCGACAAAGGCAAATGTCCGAACGGCAAATGCGGCAATGAAATCCGGTATGAACCGGGCTCTTTCCATAGCATTTTCCGGTGGAGCCGTGATGGGGCTTTGTGTGGCAGGTCTCGGGGTTCTTGGTGTCAGCATGATTTATCTGATTACCGGAAATATTGATGTGCTCTCCGGATTCAGCTTCGGAGCATCTTCCATCGCACTGTTTGCCCGTGTGGGAGGCGGTATCTATACGAAGGCGGCAGATGTTGGCGCTGACCTGGTCGGAAAAGTAGAGGCCGGAATACCGGAAGATGATCCGAGAAATCCGGCTGTCATCGCGGACAATGTCGGAGATAATGTCGGAGACGTGGCCGGAATGGGAGCTGACCTTTTTGAGTCTTATGTAGGGGCATTGATTTCGGCTCTGACACTTGGAATCGTATATCATGAGACTGCAGGCGTCGCGTATCCGCTCGTGATTTCCGGGCTTGGACTGATTGCGTCTGTTCTTGCGACCTTCTTTGTAAAAGGAGATGAAAAGTCGAATCCGCACAGAGCTCTTAAGATGGGAACGTATGTATCAAGCGCACTGGTGGTTGTTGTGTCGCTTGTCTTCAGCCTTGCGTTCTTTGGCAGCCTCAGGATGGCGGGAGCGGTGATTTCCGGTCTTGCTGTGGGCCTGCTGATCGGAATTATCACAGAAATTTATACATCAGCAGATTATAATTCGGTAAAAGAGATTGGAAAGCAGTCAGAGACAGGAGCGGCGACAACGATTATCAGCGGTATGGCTGTCGGAATGAAATCGACAGCGGCGCCGGTTCTTCTGATCTGTGTCGGTATTTTTGCGGCATACCAGTGCAGCGGTCTTTATGGAATTGCGCTGGCCGCAGTAGGAATGCTGTCTACAACGGCTATTACTGTTGCGGTGGATGCCTATGGCCCTATCGCGGATAATGCGGGAGGTATTGCAGAGATGGCGGGGCTGGACGAATCGGTCCGTCAGATTACGGATAAGCTCGATTCCGTTGGAAATACGACAGCGGCGATAGGAAAAGGATTTGCCATTGGTTCTGCAGCCCTGACCGCGCTGGCATTGTTTGTGTCCTACGCTGAGGCAGTCAGGCTGGATCAGATTGATATTCTGGACAACAGAGTTATTATCGGACTTTTTATTGGAGGAATGCTGCCGTTTCTATTCTCGTCCATGACAATGCAGAGTGTATCGAAAGCAGCATACCAGATGATCGAAGAAGTAAGAAGACAGTTTAAGGCAATGCCGGGGATTATGGACGGTACAGAAAAACCTGATTATAAATCCTGTGTGGCAATTTCTACAACAGCAGCCTTGAAGGAAATGCTGATCCCGGGAATTATGGCGGTCGCATCTCCGGTAGTAACAGGGCTGATCCTTGGAACGGGGGCGCTGGGCGGTCTTCTGGCAGGAGCGCTTGTAACCGGTGTCCTGATGGCCATTTTCATGTCCAATGCAGGCGGAGCCTGGGATAACGCAAAAAAATATATTGAGGACGGACATCACGGTGGAAAGGGAAGTGAGGCGCATAAAGCGGCAGTAGTCGGAGATACCGTGGGTGATCCTTTCAAAGATACCTCGGGGCCGTCTATTAATATTCTGATCAAACTGATGACAATTGTTTCGCTGGTGTTTGCACCGTTGTTCCTTTCGGTCGGCAGTCTTTTGTAAAAAAGAAAAAAGAGAATCCTGCACGAAAAGTGCAGGATTCTCTTTAAATACCATGAACAAATGTATCCAGTACGTGGGGCAGAAGACGACCGCTGTACTCGGACAGGGAATATGTACCCCGGCATAATGCCCAGTCATAAATCATGGAACGCTCATACATGGCGTAAATCTTGAGCAGTTCATCGACAGTACAGCCGGGATGAAACTCTCCGGTTTCCACCGCGTGTTCCAGGATCTCTCTCAGCCAGGTAAAGTACAGACGCTGCTCGTCAAGAAGCGACCGGTGGTCTTTTGTGACAAGCTGAGAAGAATACAAAAACGCAATAAGATTAACATCAATGCTCGTTTCGATCATATGGAACAGTTCTCTGTTCAGATACAGAAGTGTATCATAGGCAGACAGATCCGGATCAATTTTTGACTGAAGATCTTCATATTTTGAGTCAAACAGATCGGAGATGGAATTCAGCAGTGCCTCTTTCCCCTTGAAGTAATGGTAAAAGGTTCCTTTTGATGTCTTGGAAAGAGCGATAATATCTTCTACGGTTGTTTTGTCATAGCCTTTTTTGTAAAAAAGATTCCATGCCGCTTTTACTATACGGCTTTTCGTGGAAGAACGTTTTCTTGGCATAAAAATCTGTGTCCTTTCTGCATGACTGTGAGGTCTAGTGACCTACGCGGAATCCGTATTTCAGCGGATCGTCCGGGTCAATGACGTAGGTGGAAAGACCTGTAACATAAGCAGATCCTGTAATCCGCGGAATAACAGCATTGTAATCGCCTACTTTTGCTTCACCGAGAATAACACCTTTGAACTGGGAGCCGATAAAGCTTTCGTATACGAAAGGTTCACCGATACCGATTTCACCTTTTGCGTACAGTGTGGCAAGTTTTGCGCTTGTACCTGTTCCGCACGGAGAACGGTCAGCCATATGATCGCCGAAGATTACAACATTTCTGCGGCTGCATCCAGGTGTATCTGTATGACAGTAGAACTCGGCAAGGTCTACAGTTGTAATGTCGAGCTCCGGATGTTTTACTTTTACTTCTTTGTTGACATTCTCCAGAAGCTTCATTCCAAAATCCTGAAGGAACGGAACAGTCTTGGAATCTACGTGAAGATTCAGGGACGGCTGTTCTGCATCGATAATGGCAAAGAAACTTCCGCCGAAGGAAATATCATAAGTAATTTCTCTTCCGTCTACGACTGTTTTGAGATTTTCTTTATAAAGGAATGCAGGTACGTTTGTCAAAGTAACGCTGACAACTTTTCCGTCTTTTACCTGAGCCTTTGTACGGATTAATCCGGCCGGAGCCTCAAGAACGACTTCTGTCTCAGGTTCTTTTGCTTCGATCAGTCCTGTTTCGATTACGGCTGTAACTGTACCGATTGTACCATGTCCGCACATGTTCAGATACTCTCCGGTATCCATGAAAATAACGCCGAAATCAGCTTCAGGGTTGACCGGTTCTGTCACAACAGCGCCAAACATGTCGTGATGTCCCCGTGGTTCAAACATCAAAGCCTGACGAAAATGATCGTAATGCTCTGCGAGATAGTTCTTTCTTTCAATCATGGTATTACCTTCCAGTTTCGGGAAACCGGAAACTACAATACGTGTAAATTCTCCGACTGTGTGTGTATCCACAGCTAAAAAAGATGCCTCAAAATTATCAAGATTTAATTTTGGGTTCAGTTCCATGATCAGATCCTCCTTAGAAAAAATACTTCATAAACTTTGATTGCCTATAGATAAAAGCGATAAATCTATCGGGCGGGACGCTGTACGGTATGCAGAAAAAAAATACCTGCGGCATAAGCCGGAAGCGGCAGGTGCCATATAGTAGACCGCATTCTAGTACGGCGTCTAGTAAGTTATTACAATTATGACTGAAAAGCCTTGAAAAGTCAACGGCTATTTGCTAAAATACAATTGACAAAAATTTAATTATTTTTCTGTTGAAATTTGCCGTCAAGTGTGGTAAATTGTCTATGCGAAAAAGCATAACATGGAGGTAGATGAGTAACTGGTGTGCTTCCTGGTCTTCAAAACCAGTGTAGGGCGTTAGGAGCGTCCTGGGTGGGTTCGATTCCCACATGCCTCCGCCAGAAAGAAAACAGGCCTGTAAATATGCGGGCTTCAGATATCAGCCGGGAAATGACCGCGCTGAGCATCTTATAGAAATCATCAATAAACAAACATTGCTGTGGATCACGACGGGAGACAGATCGTATATTGGAGACCGAGCTTATATCCCGTATAAAATATAAAGAAAAGGAGCATGTTGTTATGGGAAACATTCAACTTTTACTGCGTCAGCACGTAGGAGCGCCATGTGAACCGGTTGTAAAAGCCGGAGATGTGGTAAAAAAGGGTACACTTGTAGCAAAACCGACCGGACTTGGAGCGAACATCTTCTCCAGTGTTTACGGTGTGGTAGAAGAAGTAAAGGAAGATCGCATCGTGATCAGGCCGGATGAAGAACAGCCGGATGAGTACGAAAAGATTTCCGAGGGCACACCGCTTGAGATGGTGAAAGAAGCCGGAGTAGTCGGCATGGGCGGAGCAGGATTCCCGACAGGAATCAAGCTGGATGCGCATCTGGATCATGGCTATATTCTCATCAATGCAGCTGAGTGTGAGCCTGGTCTATACCATAATATCAGACAGATCGAGGCCGAGAGCGACAAGATCGTACGCGGCGTGAAATATTGTATGGATATCGCAGGCGCTGACAAAGCGATTTTTGCAATCAAGAAGAAAAATGAAAAAGCAGTAGAGACACTTCGGACTGCGATTAAAGATGAAGAAGCCATGACGATCCACCTTCTTCCGGATATCTACCCGATGGGAGAGGAAAGAGCGGTTGTCAGAGAGTGTCTTGGAATCGAGCTTGAGACGACACAGCTTCCATCCGCAGCCAATGCGGTAGTAGTCAATGTGGAGACAATCTCCAGAGTGGCAGAAGCTATCGAGGAGAGAAAGCCGTGCTTTGTCAAGAACATGACGGTAATCGGCAAGCTGAACGGCGGAAATGAACCGCATGTCTTCATGAATGTTCCTGTAGGGACAAGCGTTGGAGAGATGATCGAGCGTGCAGGCGGCATCGACGGCGTTTACGGCGAGATCATTATGGGCGGACCTTTCACAGGGAACCCGACAGATCTTGATGCTCCTGTAACAAAGACAACAGGCGGTATCATCGTGACGATCGACTTCCCGAACCTTCATGGTGCGAAAGTCGGACTGCTTGTCTGCGCATGCGGCGGAAGTGAAGCACGTATGAGAGATATCTGCGCAAAGATGAACGGTGTTGTAGCATCCGTGGCAAGATGTAAACAGGCTGTTGAGAACAAGCCGGGCGCACCGCTCAAATGTGAAAGACCGGGTAACTGCCCGGGACAGGCGAAGAATAACATCCAGTTCAAGAAAGACGGATGTGAATACATCATCATCGGTAACTGCTCCGACTGTTCCAATACAGTTATGGGATCTGCGCCTAAGATGAAACTGAAAGTATTCCACCAGACAGACCATGTCATGAGAACAATCGGACATCCATTATACAGATATCTGAGAGTTTCCAAACAGGTGGAACAGCTTCCGGAAGGAAAGTAAGAAAAGGTATGGCATAAAAGTACATCACATTCTGCGTCACCATGCGGTGTGGTTGTATATAGAAAACGGCGAAGAGCCGAAGGAGAAAATCAAGGAGGGAATGAAACATGTCAATTACAGCTGAAACAGCGAAAGCTCATGCAAAAGATCCGGCCGTGCTTTGCTGCAGGGCGGAAGAGGGCATCACAATCGAAGCTGCAAATCTTGAGGATCCGGCGATCTTTGATGATCTGGTAGATTCAGGACTTCTGAATCTGGAAGGCGTCCTTACGATTGAACAGGTTCTTGGTGCAAAACTGAAAAAAACATGTGATTCACTTACAGCACTTACACCGGATGTCGTAGAAGGATACAAAGAAGCTTCTGCGGAAGAACCGGTAAAAGAAGAAACAGCTGAAGAAGAAGCACCGGCAGTTCAGCCGGAAGTGTCGGCTCCGGCACCGGCAGCAGTACCGGGTGGAGTATTTAAACTCCATATCGGAGAAGGAAAAGATATCAATCTGGAAATCCCGGTTGGCATCATGGGAGGCTCTGCAGTAGCAGCAGCACCGGCTCCGGTGGCAGTAGCAGCGGCACCGGCAGCAGAAGAAAAAGAAGCAAGAGTGATGGGAACACTCACAAGAAAGCATTTCAAAATCACTGAAGTAAAGAGAGGACCGGAGACAAAGATCGACGGAACAGTGCTTTACATCCGTGAAGGAATCGAAGAAGAAGCAGCTGCAGGCCAGGAACTGGTAAACAGCTTAAAGATTGATATTATCACACCGGAGATGTACCACACATACTCCAACACAATCATGGACGTACAGCCGATTGCCACAAAAGAAGGCGAAGCTGAAATCGGAAATGGTGTAACACGTGTACTTGACGGCGTTGTTATGATGGTAACAGGTACAGATGCAAACGGCGTTCAGATCGGTGAGTTCGGTTCTTCCGAAGGATACCTGGATGAGAACATCATGTGGGGACGTCCGGGAGCACCGGATAAGGGTGAGATCTTCATCAAGACAGAAGTGATCATCAAAGAAGGAACAAACATGGAGCGTCCGGGCCCGCTCGCTGCACATACAGCGACAGACGTGATCACACAGGAGATCCGTGAAGCCCTTAAGAAACTGGACGACTCACTTGTTGTTGATACAGAGGAGTTTGAACATCTCAGACATCCTGGAAAGAAAAAAGTAGTCATCGTAAAAGAGATCATGGGACAGGGCGCTATGCATGATAACCTGATCCTTCCAATGGAGCCGGTAGGAGTACTTGGAGCGAAACCAAATGTAGACCTTGGAAACGTTCCGGTTATGACATCTCCGCTGGAAGTGCTTGATGGATGTATCCATGCACTGACATGTATCGGACCTGCATCCAAAGAGATGTCCAGACACTACTGGAGAGAGCCTCTCGTACTGGAAGCACTCCATGACGAAGAGCTTGACCTCTGCGGCGTTCTTTTCGTAGGAAGCCCGCAGATCAACGCAGAGAAGTTCTATGTATCCAAACGTGTCGGACAGACAGTAGAAGCTCTGGATGTTGACGGTGCATTTATCACAACAGAAGGCTTTGGAAATAACCACATTGATTTTGCAAGTCATCATGAGCAGATCGGAAAGAGAGGAATCCCGGTAGTTGGATTATCTTTCTGTGCTGTACAGGGTGCACTCGTTGTTGGAAATCCGTATATGACAAACATGGTTGACAACAATAAATCTGAATCCGGTATCGAAAATGAAGTTCTTGCATGCAACACACTGTGTAAAGAAGAAGCAGTACGTGCAATCGCAATGCTGAAAGCAGCAATGGCAGGCGAGGAAGTAAAACCGGCAGAAAAGAAATGGAATCCGAATGTCAAGGCAAACAACATCGAGATGATCGAAAAGGCAACAGGAACAAAGATTGATCTCGTTGCAAATGAGCAGTCTCTCCCGATGAGCCAGAAGAGAAAAGAAAAATACGATTAATAGATGGTAATGACGTATGGAACTGAAATATGGAGATAAAATCATAAGAATGGAAGGCGTCATCGTCGAGGTACATGACGGATGCGTAGGAGTTGACCTGAAAGGAAGGCTCGGCTATCTGAAGATTCCGATGCGGATGCTGATCACAGATTATCCCGTCAAAGTCGGACAGGAAGTGGCATGGAACATGAGCTTCGTAGAGCAGATGGGGCCGGAGATCAATGAGAAGTACGTCAGCAACCTTGATATCTACAAGAGGCGTCAGAAAGAGATGCGCGAATTGAATGAAAATCATGAGGAGGTTTCAAAATGAGCTTAACGGTTGTGAAAGGTTTACAATCTGAAATTTATGTTCCGATTACTCCGCCGGCAGTATGGACTCCAGTAACAAAAGAGATTAAAGATATGTCTATTGCTCTTGCTACTGCAGCAGGTGTCCATAAGAAAAGCCAGGAAAGATTTAATCTTGCCGGAGACTTCACATGGAGAAAGATTGAAAATACAACTCCATCCAGTGAACTGATGGTTTCACATGGTGGATATGATAACGGTGATGTAAACAAAGACATCAACTGTATGTTCCCGATCGACAGAATCCATGAACTTGCAAAAGAAGGATTTATCAGAGCATGTGCTCCGGTACACGCAGGATTCATGGGCGGCGGTGGAAATCAGGAGAAATTCAAACATGAAACTGGTCCGGCCATCGCACAGATGTTTAAAGAAGAGGATGTCGACGCAGTCATCCTCACAGCTGGATGAGGTACCTGCCACCGCTCTGCAGTACTGGTGCAGAGAGCGATTGAAGAGGCTGGTATTCCTACAATTATCATCGCAGCCCTTCCACCTGTTGTTCGTCAGACAGGTACACCACGTGCGGTAGCACCGCTCGTACCAATGGGAGCAAATGCCGGAGAACCGAACAACGTAGAAATGCAGACAGAGATTGTAAAAGCAACTCTGGAGCAGCTCGTTGCAATCGATACTCCAGGAAAGGTAGTTCCGCTTCCATTTGAATACATTGCAAAAGTTTGATGCAAATCATTATGGGATCTGTACAGAGTGTACAGATCCCTATTTTCATTTGAAAATCAAATATCATTTTCTGAAAGTGCAAAGTGTGTTATGATAAAAAAGGATCAACAGGAAAGGAAACAAATGCCATGGGAGAAGAGACAAAACAGCTCCGCCGGCTTGTGATTAAAGCCTACCACATACGGGAAGCTATGTGGGGCGAGGAGAACAAGGTGGAGGAAAGCGGCGTGCTGACTGTGGATAAAGAGAGCGCAGACCGCTACAAACGTGGAAAAGAAGACTATATATCAGATATTTCTTTCCGGATTATCAAACCGGAAGAACGTGATCAGTATACCAATACGATTATGGACATTATCCCGATTTCAGCGAAAGTACTTGGAAATATCGGGGAAGGAATTACTCATACGCTGACAGGTGTCTATGTGATCCTGACAGGCGTGGATACTGTAGGAAAGCAGACACATGAATTCGGATCCTCGGAAGGAAACCTGAAGGAGCAGATCTGTTACGGAAGAGCCGGGACGCCAGGAGAAGGAGATATCATGATTGCCTTTGATGTGACGCTTCAGGAAGGAATGGGTCAGATCCGGGCAGGGGTAACGGCGGCACACAGCGCATGTGATGAATTTGTCCAGGAACTCCGGGAACAGCTGAAGAAATATCATGGGGACCGCTGCACAGAACGTCACGAATATTACGATGTGGTACGTCCGGGAAAGAAAAAAGTACTCATTATCAAACAGGTGGCCGGGCAGGGAGCTATGTATGACATGCATCTCTTCGCAAAAGAACCATCAGGCGTGGAAGGAGGCCGCTCCATCATCGATATGGGAAATATGCCGGTTCTAGTAACACCAAACGAATACCGTGACGGAATTCTGCGGTCCATGCAGTAGAAAAAGAACGAAAAGGGGTGACAGAGAATGGGAATCGGACCTTCAACAAAAGAAACAACACTTCACAACTTCCGCGATCCGCTTCTGGATGTAGTGTCAGCCGATGAGGATCTGGATCTGATGGGAATCCTTATCGTGGGGACACCACAGGATCAGCAGGACAAAGTGCTGGTGGGAACCAGGGCGGCAGTCTGGGCGGAAGGAATGCGCGCGGACGGCGTGATCATCTCTGCAGACGGATGGGGAAACAGCGATGTCGATTATGCCAATACAATCGAACAGCTCGGAAAACGCGACATTCCGGTGGTGGGAATCCACTTTTCCGGAACGGCCGGACAGTTCGTGGTGACCAATCCGTATATGGATACGATTGTTGATATGAATAAAAATCCAAAGGGCGTAGAGACCGACGTGGTCGGCGAAAATGCGGTAGACACCATGGATGCACGAAAAGCAACGGCAATGCTGAAACTGAAAATGCGAAAACGATAGAAAATTGAAAATGTGTTGAAAAATACAGGAAAGCAGGGAGATTGTGGATGGAATTCTTCCTGCTTTCGTCGTATAATAAAGGCATAGGATTCCTCTGCGCATGGAGGATTCATATGAAAAAAAGAAAAACACTACAGGAACTGACAATCAAGGATAACTTTCTCTTTGGCGCCGTTATGGTAAACGAAGAAAATTGTAAGGAATTTCTGGAAATGGTGCTGGAAATTGAGATCGACCAGGTTAAGGTCAGTAAGGAAAAGAGCATCGTTTACCATCCGGAATATAAGGGCGTCCGCCTGGATGTTTATGCCAGAGATGAGGAGCATACACACTACAATATTGAGATGCAGGCAGAGAAAAAGCCGGTTTTAGGAAAAAGGAGCCGCTATTATCAGAGCCAGATGGATATGGAACTTCTGATGAGCGGGGAGGACTACACGGAACTTCCCAATACCTATGTGATCTTTTTGTGCGATTTCGATCCTTTTGGAGCAGGAAAATACCGCTATACCTTTCAGTCGGTCTGTCAGGAAACGGAGGAAGCATCGTTGGAAGACGGACGGAAGATTTTATTTCTGAATACCCGCGGGAAGAATGACGCAGAAGTTCCGGGCAAACTGGTAACATTTCTGAGATTTGTCAGAGCAGGACTAAAGGAGAGCCAACAGGATTTTGGAGATCCCTATGTCCAGAAGCTTCAGGAGTTTATTTCGTATGTGAAGCAGAGCCGGGAAATGGAGGAAAGATTCATGGTGCTGGAAGAAATGCTGAGAGATGAAAGAAGCCGGGGAAGAGTCGAAGGTAAAGCTGAATTTGTCTTAAAGGTGCTTTCGGCGTACGGAAAAGTCCCGGAATCACTCAATGAAAGAATTACTAAGGAAACTAATTCGGGAATGCTGGATCAATGGTTCCAAATAGCTCTGGAATGCGGTTCCGTTGAGGAATTTGAGCAGAAAATCAAAGAGTAAGATGCATCGGTCTATTTAAATTATTATAAAAGCTGATTATAGGATACAGATATGACAGAAACGGATGTTTTGTTGTATCTGTATTACTGTCTATGGTACACATCAATCGCTGTCATTTCGACAGAATTTCAATGAAAAGCAGAGGAATTCTATTATCAAATGTGTTTTTTCTTTTTGGCTTGATCTTAGAAGCGGATAACTACTGTTCTTTAAGAGGAGAAGAATGGGATATGAAAAACCCGAAACGGGATCAGACAGAGCAGTTTCGGGTTTACTTTTTTGATAGTAGTTTTATGAAAAAAACTGGGCGTAATAAATCAAATCGTGAATGATACATGCCACACAGATGAAAAGGACAATTCCTTTAAAGTATGGGCGGGATTTTACTGTTTTAATAACATAGATCAAAAGAAAAACGCCCAAAAAAGGAAGCTCAAATGCGGCAATGGCGAGCACAATGAGAAAAATGCTCTCCAATTTGGAATTTACTGCATCTTCTGCACTGGAAACAGGAGTTTCGCCGGAAGTTGCCTCTGTAACGGCCGGCTCGGCAGAGGGTAGTACTTCTTGGAGATCTGCCGTTTGCTCTTGTATATCGAGTGTATTCTCTGGTGTAACATTGCCGATCAGACTGTCAACGCTCGTCTGATAAAGCTGACTCAGGAGGACAAGATTTTCCAGATCCGGGAAGGATGCATTATTCTCCCAGGCGGAAATGGCCTGGCGGCTGATATGCAATTCATTTGCCACTTGCTCTTGCGTGAAATGCCGGCTTTTACGATGCTCTTTTAAGTAACTTCCGATCTGCATAACTATCTTCCTCCTTTCAGCAAAATCAATATTGCCTGAAACTGACATAATATTAACATAAATTCCAGAAAATTACAATAAGTGTCAAATGCCTTATATTGGATGATTAGTAAATGCCCCAGTAAAATTCTGATAAATATTGTGCGAACGTGAGTGAAAAAATCGTGCATTTCCCAGGAGCAAATGTTCTGATAGAAGCATATAAAACAGCATAGAAAAAGCTGAGACAAAATGAAAAAAGATTAAGTGAAGAAATATCGGAAGATAATGCATACAACAGACCGACCAGTAAAACACCAGCCAGTTTATTGCGAAAGATATCCTGAAAAAAGGTCAGCAAAAATCCGTGATAAAGCATGTTTTGGCCTAATAATGCCAGGAAAAAATCAGCTCCTGGTAAAAAGGTGTGTAGATAATGATATCTCATATGGATCAGGCAGATGTTCCATACTTCTAAAAGATGAGAGATGAAACGACTTGGATTACCAAGAAAAATCAGAAGGAATATCAGGAAAACAGCAAAAAGTATCTGAGAAATAATCTGACTAAAATGAAATCCATATCTGTTTAATGGTTCATGCAGGAAAAAGCGGATCAAAAATACTGGGAGAAAGAACTCGAGCAGATAAATAATCCACCAATGATCCAACAGCATGGTGATCCAGGATGGAGCGGGTTTAGATAAAACATGATACATGTTGAAAATATAAAGTATACATGAATAAGTGATTCCGATAATAAAAAATGCCATCCATTTCTTTTTTTCTTTTTGATCCATCTGAGATTCCTTTCTATTATTCCCTGAAAATTTTCGACTTCATTATTATAGCATAGAGCGTAAATAAGAGAAAGAAAGTATCAGTTTCCGATGCAAGCAATGGTTGCCAGGTGAAAAATTTATGTTTTGCAAAGATGCAAGAACTCGTTTCTGGAAATAGAGAGGGATTGCAGTATAATAAAAGGTGTAGACCAAAAAAGTATAAAGCGATAAAGAGAAGAAGTGTGTGTAATGCCCGAACTACAGATCGCAAGGTAAAATACTTATAGAGATTTTATAACGTTACGCTGGAACATTCAAAATAGAATTGCAGTTGGTATTTTAGCAATAGAACGGGAGGAAAGTGTAAATGAAGAAAAAAGGTTGGAACAAGCGAGTATTTGTTGCGATTTTAGTGATTGTCATGGCTGCTGCGTGTTTCGGGTGCGGGCGTAATACTAGTACGCGGGAAGAAGAAAAACAAGAGGAGCAAACCCCAGATGGCATCTACCTGTATGGTGAAATACACGTTAATGCAAATATCATGAAGAAAGAACTGGAATTGTGGGGAGAGTACTATGATGATGGGATGAGGGATCTGTTTGTTGAATTACCGTATTTTGATGCACAATTAATGAATATCTGGATGCAATCAGCTGATGATGACATTTTTGACATGTTTTTTCAAAATAGCCAGGGAACGGCAGGGGGCACTCCGGAGTATCAGAATTTTTGGAAAAAACTGAAGACGAACTATCCGGAAACAATTTTACACGGTACAGATATTGGGCATGGGTATGCGACGACGGGACAATGGTACCTGAATTATCTGGAGGAACATGGCCAAAAAGATTCGGAAGAATATCGAAAGACTCAGGAGAACATGGATCAGGGAAAATATTATTATGATCATTATGAGGACGACCCATACCGGGAAAATAAGATGGTAGAGAATTTTGTTGAGGAATATGAAACATTGGGAGAAATTCCGGTCATGGGGATTTATGGAAGCGCTCATACAGAAATCGATGCAATGGATTATATGACAGGAACAGTTCCGTGTATGGCTAATCAGCTGCATGAAAAATATGGAGACAAGCTTCATACAGAAAGTCTGGAAGAATACGCCTGGATAACAGAGCCTTTAAAAACAGAAACGATAGAAGTAGATGGAAAGGACTATAAGGCAGATTATTTCGGCGAGAACAGTGCTTTTAGTGACCAAGAGGGATGGTATTCTATGAAATGCTGGAGATTGGAAGGAGCGTATCAGAATTTCAAAGAAGCTCCACTTAGCGGTGAAATGTGGGATCAGGCATCATTTCCAATGAAATTGAAAGCAAAGCAGGTCTACGTAGTTGAAATCAGCCATAATGACGGTACATTGGAGCGGAAATATTTCCGGACGGATCAGAATTCGTTTGAGAAAATGGGGTATGTGAAAGAACTTGTTGTTGATTAAGTGGAAGTGCTGGCAGGAGGAAATTGTCTATGAAATTTTGGAGATTTAAAAAGAAGTGGATTGAGGCGGTACTGGCTTTTGCGATGACGGCAGTGCTTGCAGGATGTGCATGGCAGGGGACGGCAATATCGGAAGAAGGAGGTCTGCTGACTAAAACACAGGTGGAGGAAGACAGGAAACAGGCGATTCAATATGTGGAAGATGTACATCCGTTCTTTGAATTGGAGGAAGATCAGTCGGAATATAAGGAAGCGAAAAAAGCATACATCAGTCAGACACAGTCGGGTATGACTGTCTGGGAATTCTGGGGAGCAACGGCAGAGTACATGAGTTCTCTTCGCGATGCACATACAAGGATTCAGGATCCTGGAGGAATAAAAGTATTAGACATACCTGCTTCTTATGAAAACGGAAAATCATATCTGTGGGAAAATGGGAAAAGGACCGGGCTTTATGTAGAAAAAGTTGGAGGAGTGGATGTAGAGAAAATATACGAAAAAATCGATAAAATGATCGTGGCGGAGAATGCAGCAGCAGAAGAACAGAACAGAGAAAAATATCTTGCAGTGAACACGATTCTAAAATTCTGTGGAGCGGTATCGAAGAATGATCAGGTAGAGGTAGAATTCTCGGATGGCACAAAACGGATCTACTCCTTTATGGAAGTTGGTAGATCCACCGAAGAAGTGACAAACAATTGTTTTACTGAAGGTGATATTTTTGTGGTAGATTTCAATACCTGTGAAGTTGATCAGAAACTGGAAGAAATTGCGGTAAAACTGGAAGAAGCAGTGGAAAATGGATGTACGAAAGTCATTATTGATGTACGGGGGAATCCGGGAGGGGACTCGAATGCTTGCTTAAGGATTTTGGAAGCAATGGGAATGAGGGAGCCTTACTATGGAAGTGTTATCAGATTTTCCAAAGAAGCGAAAGAACAGGGAGGAGTTCCAATAGATCACGGAATAATTGAAACAAAGGGATCGACACTCATGGCTAAAGCGAATGAGGATGTTCAGTTGATTGTCCTGTCTGATCATATCACATTTAGTTCGGCAACGATGCTTTGTGTTTGGGTGAGAGACGGAAAATTGGGAAAAATTGTCGGAGAACCAAGCACTAATAAGCCGAATTCCTATGGTGATATTTTGATGTTTCAATTAGAAAATTCGGGTTTAGTTATGTCGGTTTCATACAAAAAGTTTACACGCCCCGACAGTTCCAACAACGAAGACATGCTTGTGCCGGATGTCCAGACATCATCAGAGGATGCGTATGATAAAGCAGTAGAATTATTGAACCAGCAATAAACGAAAACCACTTGCGCTCCCTCGCCTGTCCGTTTGCTATATTATAATAGAAGAAACAGATCGTTCTGTTTGATGAAAGACAGGAGGCGGAGCATATGAAAACAGTCAATACTGTTCCGGAGATTCTTTCTACATTTCCGGATTCTCATTTTGACAAGCAAAGATGGCGGGACTATGCAGGAGCAATCCATCCGGAACTTCCTAAACTCTGTGAAGAAGATACGGCAAAGTATGAGTTTGAAAAGGATGTCCTCCCGGTAATTGAGACAGTACTGGGGGAACCAGAGCGGATCCGGCATCTTGGCAGCAGGTTTGAGCATATTGTGGCGGAGCTTCAGGAGCGCCTTCCGGTCCTGTTTGACAAGGAATGTGAAGTGACGGTTGTTTTATATCTGGGACTTTGCAATGCGGCGGGATGGGTGACGTTCCTTGGAGGGAAGAAGGTCGTTCTGCTGGGCGTGGAAAAGGTTCTGGAACTGAACTGGGACAGCGAGGAGAAGCTGAAGGCACTTTTGTACCATGAGATCGGACATATCTGGCATGAGACATACGGGAACCTGGAGTTCCCGGCGCATACACAGAGCAGGCAGTCGATGCTCCAGCTCTGGCAGGAGGGAATTGCCATGGTATGCGAGCAGATCTTAAGCAAAGATGAGAGGTATTACCATCAGGATGAGAATGGATGGCTTGCATGGTGTCAGGAGCAGGAGCCGATGATTAAGGAGGAATACGGGAGACGCCTGGAGCAGGAGGAAAGTACGCAGGATTTCTTTGGAGACTGGTGCGATTTCTGCGGCTATTCGGATGTAGGCTATTATCTGGGATGCCGGTTCGTGAGATGGATGATGAAAGAGAATGATCTCCGGGAGATCGCAGCGATGGGGGCCGCGGAACTGTTGGAAAAGTACACCCGGTTTGCGGGGAAAGAGTTACCTGCATAATATAGAAGAAAATGAAAAGGCGGATACGCGATCGCATCCGCCCTTTCATTTTGGTATGTCATTGAGAGGTTTTCCTGATTACATTGTAGTTTCTACATATACAAAACTGGGGAATCTCTTAAATAGAGGATGTATATAAGAATTGGAGACGTCGCTGATACTTTGGGGGAATATCAGGGACACTACAATGTAATCGTTTAGTACTTTAATGTACTAACACGCTATCACTATACCATGAACAAAAGGAAACTGTCAAGAGTTTAACGGAAAAAAGTAAAAAAAAGTATTGTTGCTGTTTGCGCCGAACCGCCGCCCGCATGCGCGCTCGTCGCACAGACGCGCTTCAGTTCCGGGCTGCGTGTATCAAAAAAAATACAAAAAAATGTAAAAAGGGCTTGCAAATTTATATTGTTTCATATATACTGAAAAAGCTGTGACATGATAGCGATGAAACGTGAGGTTGCTGCCTGGAAATGGCAGGTTTTTCCGCGGAGCGAATGTCAAGTTAGGAAACTGGCGACAAGTCACTGTACGAATCAATAACATCCATTGAAACATGGTAACAACGTGTGAGTCGATGTGGACACGCACGGGAGAGTGTACAGTCACCGCTTGTCGTACTGAGTTTGAAAGTACGAAAAGGAGGCGACTTTTTTTATGGCAAGTCAAGTAATGAGAATCACACTGAAGGCATATGATCATCAGCTGGTTGATGCATCTGCCAAGAAAATTATCGAAACTGTAAAGAAAAATGGAGCAAAGGTGAGCGGACCGGTACCGCTTCCGACAAAGAAGGAAGTAGTTACAATCCTGAGAGCTGTTCACAAATACAAAGATTCCAGAGAGCAGTTCGAGCAGAGAACTCATAAAAGACTGATTGATATCATCACACCAACACAGAAGACAGTTGATGCATTATCCAGACTGGAAATGCCGGCAGGTGTGTACATCGATATCAAAATGAAACAAAAATAAGAAAGCAGTATTCCTAAAATTTAGGATGAACGGATGCATGTCCGTTCCGCTGTAAATCACAGGAGGTAAACATAATGAAGAAAGCTATTTTAGCAACAAAAGTCGGAATGACTCAAATCTTCAACGAAGATGGAGTATTAACTCCGGTAACTGTTCTTCAGGCTGGTCCTTGTGTTGTAACACAGATCAAGACAGTTGAGAACGATGGTTACAAGGCTGTTCAGGTTGGATTCGTTGACAAGAAAGAAAAGATTGTCAATGTTGACAAGAGCGGCAAGAAAGAAATTGTCCACAGAAATGGTGTGACAAAAGCTGAGAAAGGACACTTTGACAAGGCTGGAGTATCCGGAAAGAGATTCGTAAAAGAATTCAAATTTGACAATGCAGAAGAATATGCACTTGCACAGGAAATCAAAGCTGATATCTTCGCGGTAGGAGATAAGGTAGATGCAACAGCAATCTCCAAAGGTAAAGGATTCCAGGGTGCAATCAAGAGACATAATCAGCACAGAGGACCTATGACACACGGTTCCAAATTCCACCGTCACGCAGGTTCCAACGGTGCGGCTTCCGATCCGAGCAAGGTATTCAAAGGAAAGAAAATGCCGGGACACATGGGAAGCAAGAAGATCACAATTCAGAATCTTGAAGTAGTAAGAGTTGATGCAGAAAACAATCTGCTCTTAGTAAAAGGTTCCGTACCAGGACCTAAAAAATCTTTAGTAACAATCAAAGAAACAGTAAAGAGTATTTAGGTTTTTGAGAGGAAAGGAGGAACATAGTAATGGCAAACGTAGCTGTTTACAATATCGAAGGTAAAGAAGTTGGTACGATTGACTTAAATGATGCTATTTTCGGTGTTGAAGTTAACGAACACCTTGTGCACATGGCAGTTGTACAGCAGCTTGCAAATAAACGTCAGGGAACACAGAAAGCAAAGACTCGTTCTGAAGTATCCGGCGGCGGAAGAAAACCGTGGAGACAGAAAGGAACAGGTCATGCAAGACAGGGATCAACAAGAGCTCCGCAGTGGACAGGCGGTGGAGTGGTATTCGCTCCGACACCGAGAGACTACTCTTTCAAATTAAACAAGAAAGAAAAGAGAGCAGCTCTGAAATCCGCTCTGACATCCAGAGTAGAAGAAAACAAATTCATCGTAGTAGATGAAATGAATTTCGATGAAATCAAAACAAAGAAATTCCAGAACGTATTAAGCAACTTAAACGTATCCAAAGCATTAGTGGTATTAGAAGACGGCAACACAAAGGCTGAGCTTTCTGCAAGAAACATTGCCGATGTCAAGACTGCACGCACTAATACAATCAATGTGTATGATATCCTGAAATACAACACAGTGATTGCTACAAAAGCTGCTGTAGAGGCGATCGAGGAGGTGTACGCATAATGGCAAACATTCAGTACTATGACGTAATCCTGAAACCGGTGATTACAGAGAAAAGCATGGGGCTTATGGCTGACAAGAAATACACATTCCTTGTTCATCCGGAAGCTAACAAGACTCAGATCAAAGAAGCAGTTGAAAAAATGTTCGCTGGAACAAAAGTAAAGAGTGTCAATACAATGAACCAGGACGGAAAGACAAAACGCCGTGGCATGACATACGGAAAAACTGCTAAGACGAAGAAAGCGATCGTAGCTCTTACAGAAGAAAGCGCAGAGATCGAAATCTTCCAGGGACTCTAGGATATAGAGAAAATAAACGGTGCAAATCCGTGAAACCAATAATTAGATAACGAAAGGAGATACAGTAATGGGAATTAAAACATACAGCCCATATACACCTTCCAGAAGACAGATGACCGGATCTGATTTTGCTGAGATCACAAAGACAACTCCAGAGAAATCTCTGCTTGCATCCAAGAGCAAAACAGCTGGTCGTAACGCTCAGGGTAAAATTACAGTAAGACACCGCGGAGGCGGAGCTAAGAGAAAATACAGAATTATCGATTTTAAGAGAAATAAAGATGGAATTCCGGCAAAGGTAATCGGTATCGAGTACGATCCGAACAGAACAGCCAACATCGCTCTGATCTGCTACGCAGACGGCGAAAAAGCTTACATCCTTGCACCGCAGGGACTGACAGACGGAATGACAGTTATGAATGGACCGGAAGCGGAAGTAAGAGTAGGAAACTGCCTGCCGCTCTCTGAAATCCCGGTTGGTACACAGATTCACAACATTGAGCTTTATCCAGGAAGAGGCGGACAGTTCGTTCGTTCCGCTGGTAACAGCGCTCAGTTAATGGCTAAAGAAGGAAAATACGCTACACTTCGTCTTCCTTCAGGCGAAATGAGAATGGTACCGCTTGTATGCCGTGCATCAGTTGGTGTTGTTGGAAACGGCGAACACAACCTGATCAACATCGGTAAAGCAGGACGTAAACGCCATATGGGCATCAGACCTACAGTTCGTGGTTCTGTTATGAACCCGAATGACCATCCGCACGGTGGTGGTGAAGGTAAGACTGGTATTGGACGTCCAGGCCCGTCTACACCTTGGGGCAAACCGGCACTTGGTCTTAAGACAAGAAAGAAAAACAAAGCGTCTAATAAGCTGATCGTAAGAAGACGTGACGGAAAAGCTATCAAATAAACAGTTTTGAAGGAGGTTAAACCTAATGGCTCGTTCACTTAAAAAAGGACCATTCGCAGATGCGAGTTTACTGAAAAAAGTAGAAGCTATGAACGAATCCGGAGACAAGTCTGTTATCAAGACATGGTCCCGCCGTTCTACAATTTTCCCGATGATGATCGGTCATACAATCGCCGTTCATGACGGAAGAAAACATGTCCCGGTATATATCACAGAAGATATGGTTGGACACAAACTTGGAGAGTTTGTTGCAACAAGAACATACAGAGGACATGGAAAAGACGAAAAGAAATCCAGAGTAAGATAATAAACGTGTATTCGAAAGGAGGGTTCATCCATGGCTAAGGGACATAGATCTCAGATTAAAAGAGAAAGAAATGCGAACAAAGACACAAGACCATCAGCTAAGTTATCCTACGCAAGAGTCTCTGTTCAGAAAGCATGCTTCGTATTAGATGCCATCAGAGGTAAGGATGTAACAACAGCACTTGGAATTTTAACATACAACCCAAGATATGCTTCCAGCTTGATTAAGAAATTATTAGAATCAGCAATCGCAAACGCTGAAAACAATAACGGTATGTCACCAGAAAACCTTTACATCGCAGAATGCTATGCGAACAAAGGACCTACAATGAAACGTATCAGACCAAGAGCACAGGGTAGAGCTTACAGAATCGAAAAGAGAATGAGCCACATTACACTTGTGTTAGATGAAAGATAAGGAGGGCAATCATGGGACAGAAGGTTAATCCACACGGATTGAGAGTCGGTATCATCAAAGACTGGGATTCCAGATGGTATGCAGAAAAAGACTTCGGCGACAATCTGGTTGAAGACCACAAAATCAGAAAATTTCTTAAAAATAAATTATACAGTGCCGGAATCGCAAAGATCGAGATCGAAAGAGCATCTGACCGTGTAAAAATCATCGTTTACACAGCAAAACCGGGTGTGGTAATCGGTAAAGGCGGTTCTGAAATCGAGAAAGTGAAAGCAGAACTTCAGAAGATGACAGATAAGAAAGTTATCGTTGACATCAAAGAAGTAAAGAAACCGGACAGAGACGCTCAGCTCGTTGCTGAAAACATCGCACTTCAGCTTGAAAACCGTATTTCTTTCAGACGTGCTATGAAGTCCTGCATGAGCAGAACAATGAAGGCAGGAGCGCTTGGTGTGAAAACATCCGTTTCCGGACGTCTTGGCGGAGCTGATATGGCTCGTACAGAGTTCTACAGCGAAGGAACAATTCCGCTTCAGACACTTCGTGCAGACATTGACTATGGATTCGCTGAGGCAGACACAACTTACGGAAAAGTAGGTGTGAAAGTCTGGGTATACAAAGGCGAAGTTCTTCCAACAAAGGCTAATCAGGAAGGGAGCGATAAATAATGTTAATGCCAAAAAGAGTAAAACGTCGTAAACAGTTCCGTGGCTCCATGAGAGGTAAGGCTTTACGCGGAAATAAGATTACTAACGGTGAATATGGTCTTGTGGCAATGGAACCTTGCTGGATCCGTTCCAACCAGATCGAAGCTGCCCGTGTTGCTATGACTCGTTATATCAAACGTGGTGGTAAAGTCTGGATCAAGATTTTCCCAGATAAACCTGTAACTACGAAACCAGCTGAAACGCGTATGGGTTCCGGAAAAGGTACTCTTGAATACTGGGTAGCAGTTGTAAAACCAGGACGTGTTATGTTCGAACTTTCCGGAGTACCGGAAGAAGTTGCACGTGAAGCGCTGCGTCTTGCAATGCACAAATTACCTTGTAAATGTAAAATCGTTTCTCGCGCAGACTTAGAAGGCGGTGATAACAGTGAAAATTAATGCATTTGTAGAAGATTTAAGAAAAAAATCAGTTTCAGAATTGAATGAAGAATTAGTAGCTGCTAAAAAGGAACTCTTCAACCTGAGATTCCAGAACGCAACGAATCAGCTTGAAAATACAAGCAGGATCAAAGAAGTAAGAAAGAATATTGCCAGAATCCAGACAGTGATGACTGAGATGGCAAAGGCTGAGTAAGGAGGGAATGAACGTGGAAAGAAACCTGAGAAAAACAAGAGTTGGTAAGGTTGTCAGCGACAAAATGGACAAAACAATCGTAGTTGCAGTTGAAGACCATGTGAAACACCCGCTTTACAACAAAATCGTGAAGAGAACTTACAAATTAAAAGCACATGACGAAAACAACGAATGCAACATTGGAGATAAAGTAAAAGTTATGGAAACAAGACCGCTGTCCAAGGACAAGAGATGGAGACTTGTGGAAATAATGGAAAAAGTGAAATAATTTCACGATGGAGCAGAATATAAGGAGGTTACCTGCATGATTCAGCAAGAAAGCAGATTAAAAGTAGCAGATAACACAGGTGCTAAAGAATTACTTTGTATCCGTGTTATGGGCGGTTCTACAAGAAGATATGCAAATATCGGAGATGTGATCGTTGCTTCTGTTAAAGACGCAACACCAGGCGGCGTTGTTAAAAAAGGTGACGTTGTAAAGGCTGTCGTTGTTCGTACAGTAAAAGGCGCACGTCGTAAAGATGGTTCCTACATCAAATTCGATGAAAATGCTGCTGTTATTATCAGAGACGACAAGAACCCAAGAGGAACTCGTATTTTTGGACCAGTTGCGAGAGAACTTCGTGAGAAACAGTTCATGAAGATCGTATCTCTGGCTCCGGAAGTATTATAAGGAGGTACCTGAGAATGTCAACTATGAAAATTAAAAAAGGCGACACTGTTAAAGTTATCGCTGGAAAAGATAAAGACAAAGAAGGCAAAGTAATTTCCGTTGACAGAAAGAACGGAAGAGTTCTGGTAGAGGGTGTCAACATGCTGACAAAGCACACAAAACCAAGTGCTTCTAATCAGGAAGGCGGCATCATCCATCAGGAAGGACCTATTGATGCATCTAACGTAATGTACGTTCACAAGGGAAAAGCTACAAGAGTAGGTTTCAAGATGGACGGAGACAAGAAAGTACGTTACGCTAAATCAACAGGCGAAGTGATTGATTAATTCGAGAAAGGAGGTCCAGCGCTTTGAGTAGATTAAAAGAACAGTATCAGAACGAGATCGTAGACGCTCTGATCAAGAAATTTGGATATAAAAACATTATGGAAGTACCGAAGCTCGACAAAGTTGTTATCAACATGGGCGTAGGTGAAGCTAAAGAAAACCACAAACTTCTGGAATCTGCTATTGCTGACATGGAGACAATCACAGGTCAGAAAGCAGTTACAACAAAGGCTAAAAAGTCCGTGGCTAACTTCAAAATCAGAGAGGGTATGCCGATCGGATGTAAAGTTACATTAAGAGGTGAAAAAATGTACGAGTTCGTTGATCGTCTGATCAACCTTGCACTTCCTCGTGTACGTGACTTCAGAGGTGTAAATCCGAACGCATTTGACGGAAGAGGAAATTATGCCCTTGGAATCAAAGAACAGCTGATTTTCCCGGAAATCGAATACGATAAGGTTGACAAAGTTCGCGGTATGGACGTAATCTTCGTAACAACTGCAAAGACAGACGAAGAAGCTCGTGAATTACTGAAACAGTTCAACATGCCATTCGCAAAGTAGTAAAGGAGGAAAATCATGGCAAAGACAGCAATGAAAATCAAACAGCAGCGCAAACAGAAATTCTCCACAAGAGAATACAATCGCTGTAAAATCTGCGGCCGTCCGCATGCATATTTAAGAAAATATGGTATTTGCCGTATCTGCTTCCGTGAATTAGCTTACAAAGGAGAAATTCCGGGAGTAAAGAAAGCAAGCTGGTAGGCCCGTTAACTGCTTTACGCTCATCCCTGACCGGGATGTGCGGGGCGAAAGGCTGCTCTCCGGCATGTTCCGGAGAACTCCTTGAAAAAGGATATCCGCAGTCAGGAAACAAAATGAACCATTCCATAAGGAGGAAATTGAAAATGACTATGAGTGATCCAATCGCAGATATGCTTACAAGAATTCGTAACGCAAACACTGCAAAACATGATACAGTAGATGTACCGGCTTCCAAAATGAAAGTCGCTATCGCAGACATCCTTGTAAACGAAGGATATATTACAAAATATGATCTGATTGATGAAGGAAGCTTCAAAACAATCAGAATTACATTAAAATACGGCGCTGATAAGAACGAAAAAGTTATTACAGGATTAAAGAGAATCTCTAAACCGGGTCTTCGTGTATACGCAGGCAAGGAAGAGCTCCCGAAAGTACTTGGTGGACTTGGAACAGCAATCATCTCCACAAACCAGGGTGTAGTAACAGACAAAGAAGCAAGAAAACTCGGTGTTGGCGGAGAAGTACTCTGCTTCGTATGGTAAGCACTGAACACTTGGCGAGCACAAGCGCAAGCGCAGTGCGAGGTTAGTGTGAAGGCTGCTCCCAAGCGTTAGCGAAAACGAGCCGCAGGCGAAGTTTGAGCTTAGGCGCACGGAGCGAGGCATGTATATAGGGATATGATCCCCATGAAACTGAAAACAGAGCGGATCAGGTCCGTTCCGAAAATTTAAGTGTAGGAGGTATACGTTATGTCACGTATCGGAAGACTTCCGGTTGCAATCCCGGAAGGAGTAACTGTAGAAATTGCAGAGAACAATAAAGTGACTGTAACAGGTCCAAAAGGAACTCTCGTAAGAGAACTTCCAGTTGAAATGGAAATCAAAAAAGAAGACAATACAATCGTGGTTACAAGACCGAACGACTTAAAGAAAATGAAATCTTTACATGGTCTTACAAGAACGCTGATCAACAACATGGTGATCGGTGTAACTGAAGGATACCAGAAAGTTCTTGAAGTAAACGGTGTTGGTTACAGAGCGGCAAAAGCCGGAAAGAAACTTACATTAAGCCTTGGATACTCTCATCCGGTAGAGATGGAAGATCCGGAAGGAATTGAAACTGTACTTGAAGGACAGAACAAAATCATTGTTAAAGGTATCAGCAAAGAAAAAGTTGGCCAATACGCAGCTGAAATCAGAGACAAGAGAAGACCGGAACCTTACAAGGGCAAAGGTATCAAGTATGCTGATGAAGTTATCAGACGTAAAGTTGGTAAAACTGGTAAGAAATAAGTAAGGAGAGTGTGAAAATGGTTAGCAAAAAATCAAGAAGCGAAGTTCGTTTAAACAAGCATAGAAAGTTACGCAACCGTTTCAGCGGTACAGCTGAAAGACCACGTCTTGCTGTATTCAGAAGCAACAATCATATGTATGCTCAGATCATCGATGATACAGTTGGAAACACTCTGGTATCAGCTTCCACTCTTCAGAAGGACGTGAAAGCAGAACTGGAAAAAACCAACAATGTAGAAGCAGCAGCATATCTTGGAACGGTTATTGCTAAGAAAGCTCTGGAAAAGGGAATCAAGGAAGTTGTCTTTGACAGAGGCGGCTTTATATATCAGGGAAAAGTCAAAGCATTAGCAGACGCAGCTAGAGAAGCTGGACTGGAATTCTAGAAGTTGAGGAGGAAAACACAGATGAGACGTAATCACATTGATGCTAGTCAGTTAGAGTTAAATGAAAAAGTAGTATCAATTAAACGTGTAACCAAAGTTGTTAAAGGTGGCCGTCACTTCAGATTCACAGCTTTAGTAGTTGTCGGCGATGGAAAAGGCCATGTTGGTGCAGGTTTAGGTAAAGCGGCAGAAATTCCGGAAGCAATCCGCAAAGGAAAAGAAGACGCAATGAAAAACATCATCACAGTTGCACTGAATGATGAAGAAAGTATCACTCATGATATGTATGGAAAATTCGGAAGCGCAACAGTACTTCTGAAAAACGCTCCGGAAGGTACCGGAGTTATTGCCGGCGGTCCGGCCCGTGCCGTGATCGAGATGGCAGGAATCAAGAATATCCGTACAAAATCTTTAGGTTCCAACAACAAACAGAACGTAGTACTCGCTACTCTGAACGGCCTGAAGAATGTAAAGACACCGGAGGACGTTGCAAGACTTCGCGGCAAATCTATTGAAGAGATCGTAGGCTAAGGAGGACGGTTAACATGGCAAATTTGAAAATCACATTAGTGAAATCAACAATCGGTGCCATTCCGAAGCATAAAAAAACAGTTGAAGCATTAGGTTTAAAGAAGATGCACAAAACAGTTGTACTTCCGGACAATGCTGCAACAAGAGGTATGGTACAGCAGGTAAGACATTTAGTAAAAGTGGAAGAAGAAGCTTAATATCAGATAAGGAGGTGTCATAATGGACTTATCAAATTTAAGACCAGCTGATGGTTCAAAACACAGCGATAATTTCAGAAGAGGCCGTGGACACGGATCTGGAAATGGTAAGACAGCCGGAAAAGGACACAAAGGTCAGAAAGCACGTTCCGGAGCAACAAGACCGGGATTTGAAGGTGGACAGATGCCATTATACAGACGTATTCCGAAGAGAGGTTTCACAAACAGAAACACAAAGGAAATCGTTGGTATCAATGTAAGCGCATTAGAAGCATTTGAAAATGATGCAGTTGTTTCAGTAGCAGCTTTAATCGAAAAAGGAATCATTAAGAACCCGAAAGACGGCGTTAAGATTCTTGGAAATGGAGAGTTAACCAAAAAGCTTACAGTTCAGGCTAATGCTTTCAGCGAAGGCGCAAAAGCTAAAATTGAGGCTCTTGGTGGAAAAGCAGAGGTGATCTAATTGCTTCAGACAGTCCGTAGGGCATTTCAGGTTGAAGAGATCAGACAGAGACTGTTCTTCACATTTTTGATGCTGATTGTTGTAAGACTCGGATCCGAACTCCCGACACCGGGGGTGGATCCGACATACATCCAGAACTTTTTTGCGAGCCAGACCGGAGATGCATTTAACTTTTTTGATGCATTTACCGGAGGTTCCTTTACCCAGATGTCCGTTTTTGCGTTGAGCATTACGCCGTACATCACTTCCTCAATTATCGTTCAGCTTCTTACAATTGCGATTCCGAAGTTGGAAGAGCTCCAGAAAGAAGGAGAAGAAGGAAGAAAGAAGATGACGGCGATTACGCGTTATCTTACAGTTGCGCTCGCATTAATCGAGTCTGCTGCAATGGCAATCGGATTTGGACGTCAGGGTCTTCTTGTAGAGTTTAATTTTGTGAATGCAGCTGTTGTCATCATGACACTGACAGCCGGTTCTACTTTGTTGATGTGGATTGGTGAACGTATTACAGAAAAAGGTGTTGGAAACGGTATTTCCATCGTACTTCTGATCAACATTCTCTCCAGAATTCCACAGGACTTCGTGACGTTATACAGTCAGTTTATAAGCGGTAAAAGTCTTGCTAATGCAGCTCTCGCGGCTGTTATTATCCTGTTGATTCTGCTTGTAGTGATTGTTTTTGTTATCATTCTGCAGGATGCGGTTCGGAAGATTCCGGTACAGTATTCTCAGAAGGTTGTCGGAAGAAAAACAATAGGCGGGCAGTCTACCAATATTCCACTGAAGGTTAACACAGCAGGAGTAATCCCGGTTATCTTCGCATCTTCTCTGATGCAGTTCCCTATTGTTATCGCTTCTTTCCTTGGAAAAGGAGACGGGGACGGTATCGGAAGTGAAATACTGAGAGGCCTGAATTCAAACAACTGGTGTGATCCATCAAATCTTCAGTATTCATGGGGATTAATCGTATATATCCTCCTGACAGTATTTTTTGCATATTTCTATACGAGTATTACATTCAATCCGATGGAAATTGCAAACAATATGAAAAAAAGCGGAGGTTTTATCCTTGGTATCAGACCAGGAAAACCGACGGTCGAATATTTGACAAAGATCCTGAATTATATCATTTTCATCGGAGCGTGCGGTCTTGTAATTGTACAGATTATTCCGTTCTTCTTCAACGGAGTATTCGGTGCAAATGTTTCTTTCGGAGGAACATCCATGATTATTATCGTAGGTGTCGTTCTGGAAACAATCAAGAAAGTCGAATCCATGATGCTTGTTCGTAATTACAAAGGATTTTTAAATACCTGATGATTTTAGCTCGCGGAAAATTTTTTCGCGAGTTAAAGTTCTATAAAGAGATAATATGGAGGTACGCAGTATGAAAGTAATTATGTTAGGTGCACCGGGGGCAGGTAAAGGAACCCAGGCAAAGAAGATCGCAGCAAAATACCAGATTCCTCACATTTCCACGGGAGACATTTTCCGGGCAAATATTAAAGAGGGAACAGAACTTGGAAAAAAAGCAAAAGAATACATGGATCAGGGACTTCTTGTGCCGGACGAACTGACAGTAGATCTTGTAATTGACCGTGTAAAGCAGGATGACTGCAAAAACGGATATGTACTCGACGGATTTCCGCGTACAATTCCGCAGGCAGAGGCTCTTGACAAGGCACTTGCCGCACTTGGTGAAAAAATGGATTATGCAATTGATGTAGATGTTCCGGATGAGAATATTGTAAACCGTATGGGCGGAAGAAGAGCGTGTGTCGGATGTGGAGCTACATACCATATTGTCTATGCTGCGCCGAAACAGGAGAATATCTGCGATGTTTGCGGTAAAGAGCTGATTTTGAGAGATGACGACAAACCGGAAACAGTTCAGAAGCGCCTGAACGTATACCATGAGCAGACACAGCCGCTGATTGACTACTACAACAATGCAGGTATTCTGCGTGAAGTAGACGGAACAGTCGACATTGACGACGTATTCGCAGCAATTGTAAAAATTCTTGGAGAATAAAAATGTCCGTGAAAATCAAATCAGCCCGCGAGATAGAGTTGATGACGGAAGCCGGAAGAATTCTTGGAGAAGTTCACAGGGAGCTTGGAAAGGGAATCCGGCCGGGGATGTCAACCGCTGATATTGATCATCTGGGGGAGGAGATCATCCGAAGTTACGGATGCACTCCCTCCTTCCTCGGTTATAATGGATATCCGGCTTCGATCTGTGTATCTGTCAATGAGGAAGTCGTACATGGAATTCCGGACCGGCACAGAATCATAAGAGAAGGAGATATCGTTTCTCTGGATGCAGGGGTTATTTACAAAGGCTATCATTCCGATGCTGCCAGGACGCACATACTGGGAGATGCGGGAGAAGAAGTCAGAAAACTCGTGGAAGTGACGAGGCAAAGTTTCTTTGAAGGTATGAAATATGCAAAAGAGGGTTATCATTTATATGATATTTCCCGCGCAATCGGAACATATGCCGGATATTTCGGGTATGGAGTTGTCAGGGAACTTTGCGGCCACGGGATCGGAACGAAGCTGCATGAAGATCCCCAGATTCCAAACTTCGCAATGCCGCGCAGAGGACTGAGGCTGAAGGCAGGAATGACCCTTGCGGTTGAACCGATGATTAATCTTGGGACAGCGGATGTCAAATGGATGAGGGATGGCTGGACTGTGGTGACAAAAGACAGGAAACCTTCCGCACACTATGAAAATACCATTCTGATTACAGAGGGAGAACCGAAAATTTTGACATTGTCGGAGGAAGAGGGCAAAGAGGAGACTTAGATGTTAAGTTATGAACCGGGAATGCTTGTGAGATCACTTGCAGGGCATGACAAAGGAAAGCTTTATATTATAATAGAAGAAAGAGATCAGATGCTTCTGCTTTCGGACGGGAAGATCCGGACTATGGAGAGGCCGAAAGCAAAAAAAGTCATGCATGTCCAGCTGATCAAAGAAAAGCTGGAAGAGAAGGAAATGACGGATATTTCCATCCGTTCATTCATAAAAAAATATCAGAAAGAACACATGTAAAAGGGATTCAAAAAGGAGGAACAGCATGTCAAAGGCTGACGTAATCGAAATTGAAGGAACTGTTGTTGAGAAACTGCCAAACGCAATGTTCCAGGTAGAACTGGAAAACGGACACCAGGTGCTTGCACACATCAGTGGAAAGCTCCGCATGAATTTTATCAAAATCTTACCGGGTGACAAAGTAACTCTGGAGCTTTCACCGTATGATTTATCTAAAGGAAGAATTATCTGGAGAGATAAATAAAAAAAGTATTGACTTTTGAAGAGAGAAAAACTATAATATTAGATGCCGTTCGTGGGCGAAGTCCGCACAAACGGCAGCAACAGTAGGTTTACAAGGTATGAAAGGAGGATTTGACATGAAGGTTAGATCATCAGTAAAACCGATTTGCGAAAAATGCAAAGTTATCAAGAGAAAAGGCAGTATCAGAATTATCTGCGAAAATCCGAAGCACAAACAGCGTCAGGGCTAATCAGGCTGACAAAGCAGTGATTTGGAACATGAATTAGGCGGCTGATAGTGTGACACGCCAGGCGGTGTGTAGCGCTATTTTAAATATACAAGGCACCGCAGGATGGGCCATTGTATATTGCTTCTAATACCGGCAGTCATGAACCCAAAGGTTGCCGGAAAGGGCATATTTAACATACCGGATATGCCTGGGCACATCAGTATTCCGTCAAATACGGTATGCCCCAGTTAAAGACAATATGAAACAAAACATGTAAAAATGGAGGAAAACAAGTATGGCTCGTATTGCAGGTGTTGACTTACCAAGAGACAAACGTGTAGAAATCGGTCTGACTTACATCTACGGAATCGGAAGAGTAAGTTCCAACCGTATCTTAACAGAAGCAGGAGTAAATCCTGACACAAGATGCAGAGATCTGACAGACGAAGAAGTTAAGAGAATCAGCTCTGTTATCGATGAAACTCAGGTTGTTGAAGGTGATCTTAGAAGAGAGATCGCTATGAACATCAAGAGATTACAGGAAATCGGATGCTACAGAGGAATCCGTCATAGAAAAGGACTTCCGGTTCGTGGACAGAAGACAAAGACAAATGCCAGAACAAGAAAAGGTCCGAAGAGAACAGTAGCAAATAAGAAGAAATAGTACACAATATTCAAGAAAGTAGGTTAGTTTAAATGGCAAAGAAAGTTGCAAAGAAAGTAACAAAAAAACGTGTCAAGAAAAACGTTGAACATGGACAGGCACATATTCAGTCATCTTTCAATAACACAATCGTTACTCTGACAGATGCACAGGGAAATGCTTTATCATGGGCAAGTGCCGGCGGTCTGGGATTTAGAGGTTCAAGGAAATCTACTCCATATGCAGCACAGATGGCAGCTGAGACAGCAGCTAAGGCAGCATTAGTACATGGTCTGAAATCAGTAGACGTTATGGTAAAGGGACCAGGTTCAGGAAGAGAAGCAGCAATCCGTGCGCTTCAGGCATGCGGAATTGATGTAACAAGCATCAAAGATGTAACTCCGGTACCACACAATGGTTGCCGCCCACCAAAACGTAGAAGAGTCTAATTAGGAGGAAAAGAGCATGGCAGTAAATAGAGTTCCGGTTCTGAAAAGATGCCGTTCCCTCGGAATGGATCCGATTTATTTAGGAATTGATAAAAAGTCCAAAAGACAGTTAAAAAGATCTAATAGAAAAATGAGCGAGTATGCACTTCAGTTACGTGAAAAGCAGAAAGCAAAATTCATCTACGGCGTATTAGAAAAACCGTTCCGTAACTACTACAAGAGAGCAAAACAGATGAACGGTATGACAGGTACAAACCTGATGATCCTTCTTGAAACACGTCTTGACAACATCATCTTCCGTATGGGATTTGCCAGAACAAGACGCGAAGCAAGACAGATCGTTGATCACAAGCACGTACTCGTAAACGGCAAGCAGGTGAATATTCCGTCCTACCTTGTAAAGGCCGGTGATGTAATCGAAATCAAAGAGAAATGCAAAGGTTCTCAGAGATATAAAGATATCCTTGAGGTAACAGCAGGACGTCTTGTACCGGCATGGTTAGATGTAGATGCAGAAAGCTTAAAAGGAACAGTAAAGGAACTTCCGACACGCGATGAGATCGATGTACCGGTTGATGAAATGCTGATCGTCGAATTATATTCTAAATAATAACCCGTAAAACGTGCTGATAGCAGGAGGGAACTTATAGTGTTTGATTTTAATAAACCGAATATCGAAATCACAGAAATGTCAGAAGATAAAAGATACGGCAGATTTGTTGTGGAGCCGCTGGAAAGAGGCTACGGAACAACACTCGGAAACAGTCTGAGAAGAATTATGCTGTCCTCTCTGCCTGGAGCTGCAATTAGCCAGGTAAAGATCGATGGTGTACTTCATGAATTCAGTTCCATTCCGGGAGTGAAGGAAGACGTTACTGAGATTATCATGAATCTGAAGACATTGGCGATTAAAAACACTTCAGAAACAGACGAACCAAAAACAGCTTATATCGAATTTGAAGGAGAAGGCGTTGTAACAGGCGCTGATATTCAGGTGGATTCTGATATTGAAATCATGAATCCGGATGTTGTCATTGCTACACTGAACGGTGGAGCAGACAGCAAGCTTTACATGGAGCTGACCATCACAAAAGGAAGAGGTTATGTAAGCTCGGATAAGAACAAGAAGGAAGATCTTCCGATCGGCGTGATCCCGATTGATTCTATCTACACTCCTGTAGAGCGTGTAAATCTGACTGTACAGAATACTCGTGTCGGACAGATTACAGACTACGATAAGCTGACGCTGGATGTATATACAAACGGTACCCTGCTTCCGGATGAGGCAGTCAGCCTTGCGGCAAAAGTGTTAAACGAACATCTGAAGCTCTTTATTGATCTCTCCGAAGTGGCTCAGGCTGCTGAAGTGATGATCGAAAAAGAAGATGATGAGAAAGAAAAAGTTCTTGAGATGAGTATCGATGAGCTGGAACTTTCTGTTCGTTCTTACAACTGCCTGAAGAGAGCTGGAATCAATACCGTGGAAGAGCTGACAAACAGAACTCCTGAGGATATGATGAAAGTACGTAATCTGGGACGTAAGTCTTTAGAAGAAGTGTTAGCAAAATTGAAAGAACTCGGCCTCGAACTCAGCCAGGGAGAGGAATAGAGAATAAGATAATTTCCTGCCGGTAAGCCCGATGTGCGCGGCAGGGCATTTGACTAGTAAGCCCGAAGATGCATAATCAGATGTAAATAATGGAGGAAAAGAACAATGGCAAAGTATAGAAAGCTTGGAAGAAGAAGTGATTTAAGAAAGGCTCTGTTAAGAAATCAGGTTACAGCTCTTTTAAATCATGGAAGAATCAGAACAACAGAAGCGAAAGCGAAAGAAATCCGCAAAATCGCTGAAGGTCTGATTGCAATGGCTGTAAAAGAAAAAGATAACTTCGAAGAAGTAACTGTAACAGCAAAAGTTGCACGTAAAGATGCTGACGGAAAGCGCGTGAAAGAAGTTGTAGACGGAAAGAAAGTAACCGTTTACGATGAAGTTGAGAAGAAGATCAAAAAAGATCTTCCATCCAGACTGCATGCACGCCGCCAGATGCTGAAAGTTCTCGTTCCGGTTAAAGAAGTTGTAGACGGAAAGAAGAAAGCTCCGAAGGAAGTAGATCTTGTTGAAAAATTATTCACAGAGATCGCTCCGAAATACGAAGGACGTAACGGTGGTTACACAAGAATCGTAAAGATCGGACAGCGTAAAGGTGACGCTGCGATGGAAGTATTCATCGAGTTAGTTTAATATTGAGAACATAAACGGTTTTCCTTTTATGGAAAGCCGTTTTTTATGTTTTAGAAATGAGTTTACAGTCATAAAGTAATCGGAAAAATGACGAAGACAATCATAAAATCAGGCATTCGTTTATGCAAAAAGTAGAAAGAGTTTTCTTCGTTAAAAAATTATCAAAAATGAATTGACAAATAATTAACGATGAACTATACTAAGCACAGTGAAACGATAAAAACGTTTTAGAGTTTAGGAGGAAGATAAGCATGGCGACAAAGAAAAAAGAAGCACCAGCAATTATTGACAATGTGGAAGCTCTTATTGAAAAAATCAAAGCAATGAAAGAAGCTCAGAAGGTATTTGCTACTTTTACACAGGAACAGGTCGATAAGATCTTTTTTGAAGCAGCAATGGCAGCTAACAAGGCTCGTATCCCGCTGGCAAAGATGGCAGTGGAAGAAACCGGAATGGGCGTTGTCGAAGATAAGATTATTAAAAATCACTATGCGGCTGAATATATTTACAATGCATATAAAAATACAAAGACATGCGGTGTGATCGAAGAAGACACGGCATACGGAATCAAAAAGATTGCAGAGCCAATCGGTCTGATTGCCGCTGTTATTCCTACGACAAACCCGACATCTACAGCAATCTTCAAGACACTGATTGCGTTAAAGACAAGAAATGCAATCATTATCAGCCCGCATCCACGTGCAAAAGCATGTACGATTGCGGCAGCCAAAGTTGTGCTTGACGCAGCTGTCAAAGCAGGTGCTCCGGAAGGCATTATCGGATGGATCGATGTTCCGTCTCTGGAACTGACAAATGAAGTCATGAGAGATGCTGATATTATCCTCGCTACAGGCGGCCCTGGAATGGTAAAAGCTGCATACTCCTCCGGAAAACCGGCACTTGGAGTAGGTGCAGGAAATACACCGGCAATTATTGATGAGACAGCAGACATCAAACTTGCTGTAAACTCCATCATTCATTCTAAAACGTTTGATAACGGTATGATCTGTGCTTCTGAACAGTCCGTAACTGTTCTGGAGAGTGTATACGAAGAAGTAAAGAAAGAATTCGCTTATCGCGGATGCTACTTCTTAAAGAAGGATGAGATCGAAAAAGTAAGAAAAACGATCATTATCAACGGTGCCCTGAATGCGAAGATCGTAGGACAGAGCGCATTCACAATTGCAAAACTTGCAGGAGTAGACGTTCCTGAAAATACAAAGATCCTGATCGGTGAAGTAGAATCCGTAGATATCTCTGAAGAATTTGCTCATGAGAAACTTTCTCCGGTACTTGCAATGTATAAAGCGAAGACATTTGACGAGGCTATCGCAAAGGCAGAGCAGCTTGTTGCAGACGGTGGATATGGACATACTTCTTCCCTGTACATCAATACAGCAGAGAAAGAAAAAATGGCTAAACATGCTGCAGCAATGAAGACCTGCCGTATCCTGATCAACACACCTTCTTCCCAGGGTGGTATCGGTGATTTATACAACTTCAAACTTGCTCCATCTCTGACACTTGGATGTGGATCCTGGGGAGGCAACTCCGTATCCGAAAACGTAGGAGTGAAACATCTGATCAACATTAAGACAGTTGCCGAGAGGAGAGAGAATATGCTTTGGTTCAGAACACCTGAAAAAGTTTACTTTAAAAAAGGATGTATGCCGGTGGCTCTCGACGAGCTCGGAACAGAGATGCACAAGAAGAAAGCATTTATCGTTACTGATACATTCTTATACAAAAATGGTTATGTAAAACCGATCGAAGAGAAACTCGATGAGATGGGAATTCAGCATACATGCTTCTACGAAGTGGCACCTGACCCGACTTTACAGTGCGCACTCAAAGGTACAGACCAGATGAGAGCATTCGAGCCGGATACAATTATCGCACTCGGCGGCGGATCCGCAATGGACGCAGCAAAGATCATGTGGGTAATGTATGAACATCCGGAAGCAAACTTTGAAGACATGGCTATGGACTTCATGGATATCCGGAAGAGAGTTTACAAATTCCCTAAGATGGGAGAGAAAGCTTACTTTGTAGCAATCCCGACTTCTTCAGGTACAGGTTCCGAGGTGACACCGTTCGCGATCATCACAGACGCTGACACAGGTGTAAAATGGCCTCTGGCTGACTACGAATTACTTCCAAACATGGCGATCGTTGATGTTGACAACATGATGACACAGCCGAAAGGACTGACAAGTGCATCCGGTATCGACGTTATGACACATGCGATCGAGGCATATGTATCCATCATGGCTACAGAATATACAGACGGTCTTGCATTAAAGGCAATCAAGACAGTATTTGATTACCTTCCGGCAGCTTACGAAAAGGGAGCAGCAGACCCGATTGCGAGAGAGAAGATGGCAAACGCTTCCTGTATGGCAGGTATGGCATTCGCCAACGCATTCCTTGGACTGAACCACTCCATGGCTCACAAACTTGGTGCGTTCCACCACATTCCGCACGGTGTGGCAAATGCGCTGCTTCTGACAAACGTAATCCGCTACAATGCTGCAGAAGTACCGGTTAAGATGGGAACATTCTCACAGTACCAGTATCCGCACGCTCAGGCAAGATATGCTGAGGCGGCAAGATTTGCAGGAATCTGCGGCAAAGATGATGCAGAGACAGTAGAATTATTCTGTGAAAAACTGGAAGAATTAAAGAAAGCAATCGGAATTCCGAAAACGATCAAAGAATGGGGCATCAAGGAAGAAGACTTCCTCGCTACACTGGACGAAATGGTAGAACAGGCATTCAATGACCAGTGTACAGGAGCAAACCCGAGATACCCGCTGATGAGCGAAATCAAAGAGCTTTACCTGAAATCCTACTACGGCAACTAAATGATATTCGTACTTCATATGCAAGGTGTGGCAGGAATTGCGCACCTTGCATATTTTGTAAAAAAATCGTATAAAATGTGCAGTCAATATATAAAATAACGAAAAGTTTGTTAAAAAATTTACCAATATAAGAATGTTATGGTATAATAAGGATAAATCGAAGATCAGTTTTGACAGACAGGAGGTAATCTTATGAAACTGGAAAATGTAATCGTAGAACGCCCATACAAAAAAGTATACCGTTGCGACGAGGGGATCGCGAAAGTTTTTGAACCATCTCATCCAAAGGAAGATGTATTTAATGAAGCGCTCAATCAGGCAAGAGTCGAGGCGACAGGGTTAAATATTCCAAAGGTAAAAAGTGTAAATGAAATTGATGGAAAATGGGCACTTGTCATTGATTATAAAGAGGGAAAGACACTCGAAGAGCTGATGCAGGAAAATCCGGATAAGATGGACGAGTACATGGAGCAGTTTGTGGATCTTCAGCTTGAGATTCACAGCAAGACAGCACCGCTTTTAGGAAAACTCAAAGACAAACTGAACCGCCAGATCAACAGTCTGAAAGATGTGGTGGATGCTACGACCAGATATGAACTCCTGACAAGACTGGACAGCATGCCAAAGCATCACAAAGTATGCCATGGTGATTTCAATCCAAGCAACGTGATCGTAGGAGAAGACGGATCCCTCTATGTGGTTGACTGGGCTCATGCCACACAGGGAAACGCAAGTGCGGATGCAGCCATGACCTACCTTCTGTTTGCACTGAAGGATCAGAAGCTCGCTGACAAATACATGGATCTGTTCTGCAGGAAGAGCGATACGGCAAAACAGTACGTACAGCAGTGGCTTCCGATCGTTGCGGCAGCACAGCTTACAAAGAAACATACGATGGAACAAGATTTCCTTATGAAATGGATCGATATCTTCGATTATCAGTAAATGATTATGAATTTACACACGCCGGACCTTGCGGGTCCGGCGTATTTATTTCGGCCGGGACCTTTAGAAAGACTGGTTTTATCCGGAGGAAAAACGTGATAAAATGGAAAGACACAAAAGGGGGACGAAATATGGTAATCAGAGAAACAAAAAAGGAGGATCTGAAACAGGTCATGGAAATTATCAGGATGGCCCAGAAGCTTTTTAAAGAGAGCGGGATCAATCAGTGGCAGGATGGCTATCCAAACAAAGAAGTTCTTCTGGGAGATATCCGGAAGAGACAGAGCTACGTGGCAGAAGAAGAGGGGAGACTGATCGGTACAGCGGTGCTTTCTCCTGAAGGAGAGAGTACATATGAAAAGATAGAGAAAGGAGAATGGCTGACGGGACCGGATGCGGACTATGTCGTCATTCACAGAATCGCGACACACAGCGATTACAAAAGGCGCGGAACAGCCGGCAGTTTTTTGAAAAAAGCCGAGGATCTGGGCAGAGAACATGGAGCCGGGAGTATTCGGATTGATACGCATCCGGACAACCGGATCATGCAGAACTGGTTGAAAAAGAACGGTTTTTCCTACTGTGGATGGATCTGGCTTGTAACCGGAGATCTGCGCTATGCCTATGAAAAGTTGTTATAAAGTGGTAAGAAAGTATATACTTTTTTTAGAAAAGCTTTAGATTTCTTCCATGGTTTCTACACAGACGCCATGCTATACTAAAACAAGAAAATGAAGGGAGATACGCAATGAAAGAAGTTAAATCACCTAGAAAACCTTTTATCATATATGCGCTCGTGGTTGCGGTAGTCATCCTTCTGCTGAACGGGCTGTTGTTCCCGAACATACTGGAGCAGAGGACGGAAGAAGTCGATTACGGCACATTTATGACGATGACAGAAAATAAAGAGATTGGACTTGTGGAGGTTCAGGATACAGAAATCGTTTTTACGGACAAGAATCAGGAACATGTCTACAAGACCGGTGTGATGAATGATCCCGGACTGGTGGAGCGTCTTCATGATGCGGGAGCGAAATTCTCCCAGAATATCGAAGAGCAGATGCCGGTATGGATGAGCCTGCTGCTTTCCTACGTTATTCCGATTGCCATCTTTCTGTTTATCGGGAACTGGCTTTCGAAAAAAATGGCAAGCAAGATGGGCGGGCCGAATTCCATGGCGTTCGGAATGGGAAAGAGCAATGCCAAGATTTATGTTCAGTCCGACTCCGGAATTCACTTTTCGGATGTGGCAGGTGAGGAGGAGGCCAAGGAGCTTTTAAGTGAGATCGTTGATTTCCTTCATAATCCGGCAAGATACAGAGAGATCGGTGCTTCCATGCCGAAAGGAGCCCTTCTCGTAGGCCCTCCTGGTACCGGTAAGACGCTGCTTGCCAAGGCAGTAGCCGGAGAGGCAAATGTTCCGTTCTTCTCCATTTCCGGATCGGAGTTCGTAGAGATGTTTGTCGGAATGGGCGCTGCCAAAGTGCGTGACCTCTTCAAACAGGCGAACGAGAAGGCGCCGTGTATCGTCTTCATTGATGAGATCGATACCATCGGTAAAAAGAGGGACGGACAGATTGGCGGCAATGACGAACGGGAACAGACGCTGAACCAGCTTCTGACAGAGATGGATGGTTTTGACGGTTCCAAAGGTGTTGTGATTCTGGCGGCGACGAACCGTCCGGATTCTCTGGACCCGGCGCTGTTAAGACCGGGGCGTTTTGACCGGAGGATTCCGGTTGAGCTTCCGGATATGCAGGGAAGAGCGGATATTCTGAGAGTCCATGCAAAGAAGATCAAGATCGCTGATAATGTGGACTTTAACGAGATTGCCAAGATGACAGCAGGTGCTTCCGGTGCGGAGCTTGCCAATATTGTCAATGAGGCTGCTTTAAAGGCGGTAAGAGAGCACAGGAAATTTGCGACCCAGGCCGACATGGAAGCGAGCGTGGAAGTAGTTATCGCAGGATATGAGAAGAAGACCCGTGTGCTGTCCAACAAGGAGAAGCTGCAGGTGGCATACCACGAGGTAGGACATGCTCTGGTGGCCGCGTTGCAGACCCATTCCGCGCCGGTTCAGAAGATCACGATTATTCCAAGGACAAGCGGCGCGCTTGGATATACGATGCAGGTGGATGAGAAAGAGCATTTCCTGATGTCAAAAGAGGAACTGGAAAATAAAATCGCAACCTTCACAGGAGGACGTGCGGCGGAAGAGCTGATTTTCCACTCCAGCTCCACAGGAGCGTCCAATGATATTGAACAGGCGACAAAGCTTGCAAGAGCAATGATTACTCAGTATGGTATGTCAGATGAGTTTGATATGGTGGCTCTTCAGCATATCAGCAACCAGTATCTGGGTGGAGACGCATCCCTTGCCTGCTCCGATGAGACGGCATCCTACATTGATAAAAAGGTAGTTGAACTTGTACGGACACAGCATGAGAAAGCAAGAAGAATTCTGGAGGAGAATATCATGAAGCTTCATGATATTGCAAAATATCTCTATGAACACGAAACCATCACCGGCGATGAGTTTATGGAAATACTGAATCGCAGACCGGGACAGGCAGGAGGTCCGGTGCAGGAATAAAGAAAAAAAGAAACGCTATGCAGAAATCGGGAGAGATCCTGATCTGCATAGCGTTTTCATATGCAAATTATTAAAAATCCGCCGGCGTAATGCCGGGTCAGCAAGGATGTGTTGTCAGAAACTTATTAGAAAAATACATTTCCTCCTACGACAGTTCCACTGTGACCGGTAGATGCGGCGCGGAACTGATAACATCCGCTGACAGATGCAAGCCGTTTGCCGTTGAGGGCATCTCTTGCTACCTGATAACAGATGGAGCTTGGTCCCCGGTTCAGAACTTTACTGAGACTTCCGTTCCAGGTCGGGGAAAACTGTCCGCTCTGGTAAATGACGCCTTTTAATGTATTAGGATATCTTGGACTCTCTACACGGTTCATAATGACGGTAGCAACAGCGAGAAGCCCGTCGTATCCGCCTCCGCCTGCCTCGCATTCCAGAATTGCCGCAAACAGAACGAGGTCGCTTGTTTCGGCAGGAGCAGAAGGCTTCTGGGTAGTTGAATTATCGGCCGGCGGCTTCTGATTTCCTGAATTAGACGTATTGTTATTATTGTTATTGCTGCTGTTATTTGAGCTGCCGGAGGAATTTCCGCCGGAAGGCTTCTGGGTATCCGCAGGTTTCTGAGCAGATGTCTCCTGCTTATTGTCAGAAGATGATTCGCTTTTGCCGGAGTCTTTGTCAGAAGAAGTATCTGATTCGAGTTCGCTCGTACCGGCTGCATTGTAAGAGTCTGTTGTCGTTTCCAGTGCTTTTTTTGCAGCTTCTTCAGCGGCCTTTGCAGCAGCAAGTGCCTGGGAAGAAGCAGTAAGCTGTCCGTTGGTTGATTCAATCCGGGAATTCAATTCAGCCTGCTTGGATGTCATCTGCTGTTTCATGGCATCCAGTTCTTCTTTTTGTTTCTTCAGATTTTTCTCTTTTTGATCGATATCCTGACGCAGATCCTGCAGCTGCTTGAGCATTTTACGGTCGTATTCCGTAACGCTTGATACAAAGTCCACACGGTTCAGAAATTCGCCCATGCTGTCTGAAGTAAGAAGAATTTCGAGAAAAGAAACATTCCCGCTTTCATATATGTACTGAATACGTTTCTTCATCGACTGATACTGCAGATCTTCATTCACCTGTGCGGCAGCCAGATCAAGCTCTGTCTGCTCGGCTTCTTTATTCGTGCTTTCAATCTTCGCGGCAAGGGAGGTGATTTCCCCGCTGATAGAAGAAAGCTGCTCATTCAAATCCTGTAATTCGGACTGGAGATCCTGTGTTTCCTTTTCCAGATCAGCTACGGAATCCTCTGCATATACAAGAACAGGGGAAGCCATCAGAACGGCGGCACAGGTAAAAGCAGTACATGCACGCAGTAAAGGTTTAAGTTTTGCTTTCATCATACCGAATCCTTTCGTAAAATTAAATACAGATAGAGTATACTATAAATTGCGGAATTAATCAAATTTTGATAGAATATAAATAATTATGTAGGCCAAGAGTCATTTATGAAGAAAGGATAACGAAAATGGGAAGCAGGACAAAAGAAGCAGAGTTTGAAGAATACAGGCTCCGGATTTATCCATGGGTGCGGGAAATCCCGGGGGATGCGGCCGGATGGGAGAAAGAGGGCTGTTCGCCGGAAGACACCCCGCTTCTGTCTTTTGTGGACGGTCTGATGACGGTATTTGTAATACAGAAAGAAGAAGAGGTTTTTGAAATTTTGAAAGATTCGATGCTCCCGGAAGGGATGACACCGGAAGAGATTTACCGGACTGCCTGCGAGAATCTGGCAAGGGATGTGGAGTTTGTCTTTTCCAATACCCTGTTTGGAGGATTCGGCGTGATTGCAGACGGAGTACACGAGGCAAGTGCGCTGTGTCTGCGTCACGTCTGGGAAGTCTGTACGGAAAAGCTGCAGGACGATGTGGTGATCATGGCACCTTCCAGGGATCTGCTTTTATTTGCGCCAAAGTCGGATAGAAAGACCGTGCAGTCCATGATTCAGTTTGGGGAGCAGGGATGGCTGCAGAGTGAGCACAGGCTGACAAAGCGGCTGTATCAATATTCCAGAGAAAGAAAGGAACTGACAGGTTATGAGAGAGATTAAGATGATCGGGCTGGATCTGGACGGTACGCTGCTCAACAGTGAGAAAAAGGTGACGAAATATTCAGAAGAAGTACTCAAAGAGGCGATCCGTCAGGGAGTAACGGTCCTTGTGGCAACCGGACGGCCACTGTCCGGAGTGCCGGAGTTTATGAGAGAGTTTCCGGGGATGCGGTATATTCTGACTGCAAACGGAGCCAGAATCTATGACAGAAAAGATGGAGAGAAGCTTCTTTTTTCGCATCTTTTGTCCAACGAAGATGCATCCAGAGTGTTGGACATATTTGAAGAATACGACACACTGAGAGATGTCTATTATGACGGAGTCGGATACGCGAATCGTGCCGCGATTGAACAGGTGGAAAAATATTATCCCGAGCCGGGTATGCGTGAGTACATCAGGAAGACGAGAAAACGGGTGGACAATGTCAGGGACAAGATGAAGGAGTTTTCCTTTGGAATGGATAAGATCCAGGCTGTGTTTGCAGATCTGGATGAGAGAAAAGAGGCAATGAGACGGCTGAAAGAGACGACAAATCTTGCTGTTACCGGAGCTTTGGTCAATAATGTCGAAGTCAATGCGGCAGGTGTCAATAAAGGAAACGGGCTTCTGGAGCTTGGAAAGCTTCTTGGAATTACAAAAGATGAGATTATGGCCTGCGGGGACGGACTCAATGACCTGGTGATGCTTCAGACAGTGGGATTCGGCGTTGCCATGGCAAACGGCCATGAGGAAGTCAAAAAGCATGCGGATTATATTACGCTTACCAACGAAGAGAACGGCGTGGCAAAGGCAATAGAGAAGTTTGTACTGAGGTAGGGGAGGTTCAGAGATTGGACATTATTATTTCGATTATACTTGGAATCATACAGGGAATTACCGAGTGGCTGCCGATCAGCAGTACCGGACATCTGCTTCTGGCAGAAGAGTTTTTGCATATGAGTGTCAGCAATGAATTTGTAAATATGTTTAAAGTGGTGATTCAGCTTGCGTCGGTGATTGCAGTCATTGTTTTGTATTTTCACAAGCTGAATCCGTTTTCATCACGGAAGACGCCGAAACAGCGGTGGAACACGATAGAGCTTTGGATGAAGGTGGCGGTTGCGTGCATTCCGTCAGCAGTCGGACTGTTTATCGATGACATTGTGGATGAAAAGCTGTCCAACTATGTTGTGATTTCCCTGATGCTTATTATCTACGGTGTACTTTTTATCGTTATTGAAAAGTGGAACAAACACAGGAAACCGGGAGTGACAAAGCTGAAGGAGCTCACCTACTGGACCGCATTTGGAATCGGATGCTTCCAGGTACTTGCGATGGTTCCGGGTACGTCACGTTCCGGTGCGACAATCGTGGGAGCCCTTTTGATTGGTGTGGCAAGACCGGTGGCAGCGGAGTTTACCTTCTTTCTTGCGATTCCGACCATGGTAGCGGCAAGCGGACTGAAACTGATCAAATTCGGATTCAATTATACGGGACATGAGATTGCGGTTCTGCTGACAGGATGTGTCGTATCGTTCCTCGTTTCAGTCTTTGCGATCAAATTCCTCATGGGATACATTAAGAAGCACGACTTTACCGTGTTCGGATACTACCGGATTATTCTGGGTGTCGTTGTGCTGGGATATTTCCTGATTTTTACTTAAAATCATAATGCGAGACGGAGAAAGTGGATTTGATGCGCCGGGCATGGAATCCACTTTCGCAGTTTTGACAGAATACAAAAACAGAAAGGAGAAACAGGATGGGATATGAGCATGAACTGATTATTCCAAATGAAGGCTTTCCGTTTAAACTGTTCCGGTTTGAAGGGAAAGACGGACATTATGTGCGGGAGAAACACTGGCACCGCTCCATCGAGATTTTTGCAGTGTTTGAAGGGACGCTGACCTTTTTTATCAATGAGGAGAAGTATCCGCTGAAACCGGGAGAATTTATTCTTCTGAATTCCAATGAGATTCATTCAGTTGTATCACCCCTTCCAAATCATACGATTGTTCTGCAGATTCCCATGAATGTATTTCGGAATTATTATGCTCAGGATGGAATGATTCTTTTTACACACAGTCCGAGAAGGCAGGATCAGAAGATTATGGAGCTGATGGAGAGCATGTACCGGGACATTCAGATAAAAGAGACCGGATACGAGTGGAAGGTGCAGAGCGATTTTTTCATGCTGATTTATCTGCTGGTCACAAAGTACCGGAAACAGGAGATTCTTCCGGAGGAGATCCGGCATTACCGGAAGCTGAACCGGCTTTCCATGATTACCGGATATATCCGGGATAATTATACAAAAGATCTGTCCCTGGAGACGGTGGCAGAGATTTTCGGCTACTCGCCGTCCTACCTTTCCCGCATGTTCCAGAAATATGCCAGGACAAATTATAAGACTTTCCTCCAGGATGTCCGGGTAGAGTACGGTTTTCAGGAACTTGCCAACACGGATCACACCATCGGGGAGATCGCCATGAATCACGGCTTCCCGAATCAGAAGGCATTTACAAGGGAATTCAGGAAGAAGTACGGGATTCTTCCGAGCGAATACCGAAAAAGACAAAAAAGTGCCATGGATTAGCTAAATTATTGGTGGATAAGGACAAAAAAGAACTGCTATAATCATTTTAACAGAGCCGAAATTCAGGAGGAAGAAAAGATGAGTCTGGAAATGAATATGCCAAAAGTAAAATTAGGAATCGTTGCGGTGAGCAGAGACTGCTTTCCGGAGAGCCTTTCCGTGACAAGAAGGGAAAACCTTGTAAAAGCCTACTCGGCAAAATATGATGCGGAAGATATTTATGAATGCCCGGTGTGCATCGTGGAAAGTGAAATCCATATGGTACAGGCACTGGAGGATATTAAAAAAGCAGGATGCAATGCGCTTTGCGTATACCTTGGAAACTTTGGACCGGAAATCTCTGAGGCCCTGCTTGCAAAACACTTCGATGGACCGAAAATGTTCGTGGCGGCAGCAGAGGAAACAGGAGACGATCTCTGCCAGGGAAGAGGAGATGCATATTGCGGAATGCTGAATGCAAGCTATAACCTGGCACTTCGCAATATCAAAGCCTATATTCCGGAGTACCCGGTAGGCGATGCAGAGGACTGCGCGGATATGATCCACGAATTCCTGCCGATCGCAAGAGCTGTGATTGCCCTTCAGGATCTGAAGATCATCAGCTTTGGACCACGCCCGTTAAATTTCCTTGCATGTAACGCACCGATCAAACAGCTTTATAACCTCGGTGTGGAGATCGAGGAAAACTCCGAACTGGATCTGTTTGAAGCATTCAACAAACATGAGGGAGACGAACGGATTCCGGCCATTGTAAAAGAAATGGAAGAAGAACTCGGAGCAGGCAACAAGAAACCGGAAATCCTCACCAGACTTGCACAGTATGAACTGACATTAAAAGACTGGATCCGGGATCACAAAGGATACAGAAAATACGTGACCATCGCAGGAAAATGCTGGCCGGCATTCCAGACACAGTTCGGTTTTGTGCCATGCTACGTCAACAGCCGTCTGACCGCACAGGGCATCCCGGTATCATGTGAAGTTGATATTTACGGAGCACTCAGCGAATTCATCGGAACCGTCGTAAGCCAGGATGCCGTAACGCTGCTTGACATCAACAACACCGTACCAAAAGATCTGTACGAAGCAGACATCAAAGGAAAATACGACTATACACTGAAAGATACATTCATGGGATTCCACTGCGGCAACACCGCATCCGGAAAACTCACCTCCTGCGAGATGAAATATCAGATGATTATGGCAAGAACCCTTCCGGAAGAGGTGACACAGGGAACACTCGAAGGAGACATCGTACCTGGAGACATTACATTCTACCGCCTCCAGAGCACCGCAGACAACAAACTGCGCGCATACATTGCTCAGGGAGAAGTTCTTCCGGTGGCAACCAGATCCTTCGGATCCATTGGAATCTTCGCAATTCCGGAAATGGGAAGATTCTACCGCCACGTTCTCATCGAAGGCAACTACCCGCACCACGGCGCAGTCGCATTCGGACACTACGGAAAAGAACTGTACGAAGTATTCAAATACATCGGTGTCGACGTTGACGAAATAGGCTACAACCAGCCAAAAGGCGTAAGATACAGAACAGAAAACCCATTCGCTTAAACATTTTTGTTTAACGGGGACGTGTTCCGATGCACCGGAACACGTCCCCAATGAAAATAGGAAGAGAAAAAGGAGGGCAGAGCCTATGTTATATCTTGGTGTGGATCTTGGAACATCGGCGGTGAAGCTTTTGCTGATGGACGGACAGGGAGAGATCCGGAAGATTGTTTCCAGAGAATACCCGATTTCCTTTCCGCATCCGGGCTGGTCGGAGCAGAATCCAGAAGACTGGTACGAGAAGAGTATTGAGGGAATCCGGGAGCTGACTAAAGATGTGGACAGGTCGGAAGTGGCAGGGATCAGTTTTGGCGGACAGATGCATGGTCTGGTCGTGCTGGATGAGAAGGATGAGGTAATCCGTCCGGCGATCCTCTGGAATGACGGCCGTTCGACAAAGGAGACGGATTATTTAAATGAAGTGATCGGACGGGAAAAGCTGTCTGCATATACGGCCAACATTGCGTTTACGGGATTTACAGCGCCTAAAATTCTCTGGATGAAAGAAAATGAGCCGGAGAAGTTTGCGCGGATCAGGAAAATCATGCTTCCGAAAGATTACCTTGCGTACCGGCTGTCCGGGACGTTTTGCAGCGACTATTCGGATGCGTCCGGTATGCTTCTGATGGATGTGAAGAACAAGTGCTGGTCCAAAGAGATGATGGAAATCTGCGGAATCAGCAGGGAGCAGCTGCCGGATCTTTATGAAAGCTATGAGGTGGTCGGCACTTTGAAAAAGGAGGAGGCTAAAAAACTCGGACTGCCGGAGAGCGTGAAAATCATTGCGGGAGCCGGGGATAATGCGGCTGCGGCTGTGGGAACCGGAACTGTCGGCGAGGGAATGTGCAATATTTCCCTCGGAACGAGCGGTACCATCTTTATTTCCAGCCGGAAGTTTCAGGTAGACCGGTATAATGCGCTTCACTCCTTTGCCCATGCGGATGGATACTATCATCTGATGGGATGCATGCTCAGCGCAGCATCCTGTAATAAATGGTGGATGCAAGATATTCTTGGAACATCGGAGTTTACAAAAGAGCAGGAAAAGATCGTAAAGCTGGGAGAAAATCAGGTGTTCTATCTTCCGTATCTCATGGGAGAGCGTTCCCCGCACAATGACCCGATGGCACGGGCAACATTTACAGGGATGACGATGGACACGACGAGAGAAGAGATGACGCAGGCGGTACTGGAAGGTGTTGTATTCGGGCTGCGGGATTCTCTGGAAGTGGCGAGAAATCTTGGAATTCAGATTGAACGGACGAAAATCTGCGGAGGCGGGGCAAAAAGCCTGCTCTGGAAAAAGATGGTAGCCAACATCATGAATCTGAAAGTGGATGTGATTGAAAGCGAGGAGGGGCCGGCGCTTGGAGGAGCAATTCTGGCGGCAGTCGGATGCGGTGAGTTTGAAAGTGTTGAGGAAGCGGCCGCGAAACTCGTAAAAGTGGTGGAAACCGTGGAGCCGGATGAGGATCTGACAGAGAAGTATGAGGAATGTTATCAGAAATTCCGGAAAATTTACCCTGCATTGAAACCGGTATTTCGTAAGATTGTATCTTAAATGAAAAGGAGAGGCAGTCGTTTCTATAGATGGAAGCGGCTGCTTCTTGTTTCTTTGTCCGATTCGTGTTACTGTAAGAGGGACAGAAAAAAAGAAGGAGATCATAATGAGAGAATCGATTTTATTAATGAATTTCAAAGATAAAAAACAGCTGAAAGGGATCCAGATGACGGCCTTTCTGTTGAAATTGAAAATCCGGATGGTAGAAGAGAAGGATTTCCTTCAGCCGATCGGATATCTGGCGGGAGTGGAAGGAATTGAACCGTCAGACGAAGTATTTCAGGGAGAAGCTCCGGAGCATGAGATTCTGGTGTTTGCCGGCGTGCCGGATGCGAAGCTTCAGAGGATGCTGGCTGAGATGCGTAAAAACGGTATCAAAAAGGTGGATCACAAGGCGATTCTGACACCGACGAATGTACACTGGAACACAATCGAACTGTATGAGGAGCTGGACAAGGAGCATCAGGCGATTCAGAAAGGACAGCAGGCTCACGAAGGCAGCAGTCTGGAGGAGAACGCATGAAATATACAGGGATAGAAAAGGCGGTCTTTCTTGAGAGGCCGAACCGGTTTATTGCCTATGTCAACGGCATCAGGGAACAGGAGGAAGTGACAGAGACAGTTCACGTCAAAAATACAGGACGGTGCCGGGAGCTGCTGCTTCCGAATACGGAAGTGTACGTGCAGCATTCGGACAATCCGAACCGGAAGACGAAATGGGATCTGATCGCGGTGAAAAAGGACGGTCAGATCATCAACATGGACTCTCAGGTGCCGAACAAGGCAGCGGGAGAGTGGATCCGGGAAGGAAACCTTTTCGCGGATATGGTGCGGATCAAGCCGGAATATCAGTATGGAAATTCCAGAATTGATTTCTGCGTGGAGACCAGAGAGAAGAAGATCCTGATTGAAGTCAAAGGAGTCACCCTGAAAGAAGGAGAGACAGCGAAATTCCCGGATGCGCCAAGCGAACGGGCGGTGAAGCATTTGGAAGAACTGATGCGTGCTGTGGATGAAGGATGGGATGCTTATGTTTTTTTCGTGATTCAGATGAAAGGTGTGAAAGAGATCCTGCCGAATGTGGATACTCATCCGGAATTTGCACGGGCATTGTGGAAAGCGAGGGAAAAGGGCGTGCACCTGATTGCAAGGGACTGCATTGTCACAGAAGATGAGATCCGGATCGATCAGGAGATCCCGGTCCGGTTCCCGGAGGAGATGGAAGAAGAGAAACCGCAGGAGCGTCTAAAACATCTGCCGGAGCCGTTGACTGCATGGTTTCGGAAGGAGCAGCGGGATCTGCCGTGGAGAAAGGATGCGACAGCCTACCATGTGTGGGTATCTGAAATCATGCTGCAGCAGACGAGGGTAGAGGCAGTAAAGCCGTTTTATGCCCGTTTCCTTGACGCATTGCCGACCATACAGGATCTGGCGGACGCGCCGGAGGAGAAGCTTCTGAAACTGTGGGAAGGACTTGGGTATTACAACCGTGTGCGTAATATGCAGAAAGCGGCCAGACAGATCGTGGAGCTCTATGAAGGGGAAATGCCGGCAGATTATGACCAGATTCTTTCTCTTTCCGGAATAGGCAGCTATACGGCAGGAGCCATCAGTTCCATCGCATATGGAATTCCAAAGCCTGCGGTAGACGGAAATGTCCTCCGTGTCCTGACCAGGATTCTGGCGGATGGAGAGGATATTATGAAAGCCTCCGTCAAAAAGCGGATGGAAGGAATGCTGGAAGAAATTATTCCCGCAGATGCGGCAAGCGATTTTAACCAGGGCCTGATTGAGCTGGGTGCCATCGTCTGTGTTCCGAACGGGGAGCCGAAATGCAGTAAATGTCCGGTAGAGGAGTTCTGTCTGGCGCATCAGAGAGGAGCAGAGCTTTCCTACCCGGTTAAGAAAAAGGCGAAAGCAAGAAGGATTGAGGAGAAAACCGTCTTTATACTAAAAGACGGGGAGAACATTGCTCTTCATAAACGTCCGTCATCCGGCCTGCTGGCAGGACTCTATGAGTTCCCGAATGTAAAAGGAAAACTGACTCAGGAGGAAGCAATCCATCATATTGCGGAGCTTGGACTTTCACCGCTTCGGATTCAAAACATTGGAGAGGCAAAGCATATTTTCAGCCATGTGGAGTGGCACATGACCGGATATGCGGTGAGAGTGGACGAGCTGGAGAAAATATCCGCAAAGAATCTGGTTTTTGCGCATCCGGAAGAAATTCAGAAAGAATACCCTGTTCCGGCAGCATTTGAAGCCTATACAGATCAGATCGGCATTCTGATCGGGCAGGAAAAATATGAGCAGGAAAACCTATAGAAAAACATAATAAAACTATAGATACATGACAAATATCAATTAGCCCCATCCTGTCAGAAAATGTTACCATATAAGGTAGATAGGCGAAGACAGGAGGAAAAAAATGGAACTGATTAAAGAATTACCAGATGTATTTGAAGAATTTGCTGAACAGAGACAACAGTCATTTCTGGGCATTAAGGAGTTAAAAGACAAGGGCGTGCCGATTGTAGGCACATTCTGTACATATTTTCCACAGGAAATCGCGATGGCAATGGGAGCAGCTACAGTGAGTCTTTGCTCCACATCCGACGAGACGATTCCGGCGGCTGAGAAGGATCTGCCAAAGAACCTGTGCCCGCTGATCAAATCCAGCTACGGCTTTGCGGCAACAAAGAAGTGCCCGTTTTTCTATTTTTCCGATCTGGTTGTAGGAGAGACAACCTGTGACGGGAAAAAGAAGATGTATGAATACTTAAGCCAGTTCAAGGATGTCTTCACAATGGAGCTTCCGAACCGACAGACAGAGGACGGACTTCAGCTCTGGAAAAATGAAATCATCCGCTTCAAAGAATATCTGGAGCAGAAGTTTGAAGTGACAATCACGGAAGAGCAGATCAGAGATGCTGTCAGAGTGCAGAATGAAGGAAGAGTGGCACTGAAGCGTCTGTATGAGCTGATGAAACTGGATCCGGCTCCGATGAAAGGACAGGATCTGTTTAAAGTGTTATACGGAAGTACATTCAAACCGGACAGATCCAAGATTCCGGCAGAAGTGAATGCGATCGCTGACAAGATCGAAAAGGAATACGCAGAAGGAAAGATGGAAGAAAAGAAGCCTCGTATTCTTGTGACAGGATGCCCGATCGGCGGAGCGACAGAGAAAGTGATCAAAGCCATCGAGGACAACGGCGGAATCGTTGTTACTTTTGAAAACTGTTCCGGAGCAAAATCCATTGACAAGCTTGTGGATGAAGATACAGACGATATCTATCAGGCAATCGCTGAGAGATATTTAAGCATCGGATGCTCTGTCATGACACCGAACCCGAACCGTCTGGAACTCCTTGGAAGACTGATGGACGAGTATCAGGTAGACGGAGTGGTAGAGATGATTCTTCAGGCATGCCATACATACAATGTAGAGAGTCTTGGAATCCGCAGATTCGTAAATGAGGAAAAAGGAAAACCGTACATCAGCGTTGAGACAGACTATTCTCAGGCAGACATCGGACAGCTCAACACGCGTATCGCTGCGTTTATTGAAATGCTTTAAAACAGGAATCGGAAAGAGACCGCATATAAAGTATCCCCTTCAGGATCCGTGCCTTACCGCATGGACTCCAAAGGGGATATTTTTATTTCGGGTTTATTAATCACCCATGGCTTTTTTAACAGAATGCTTTGTGACTTTCGGGCGGAATACCTTTCTGGATTCTCTGACGTATACGACCGGATAAAGCAGAGTTGCCATGCAGCCTGCCAGTGTCACATCGATTACGGAATGCTGCTTTAAAAACATCGTGGCAAGGATGATGGATATTCCGAGAATCAGAGATCCGTAATGGATCACCTTGCGGCTCGAAAGTGTTTTGTTGTGTGAGATGGCAATGCAGACACCGATAGAGTTAAATACGTGAATACTTGGAAGAACATTTGTCGGAGTGTCTGCCTTGTACAGCGTTTTGACCATATCCACAAAAATATTGTCCCGCTCGAATTGAACCGGGCGAAGATCAAGACCGTTTGGATAGAGGGTCGAAATAATTAAAAATATGGTCATTCCGGTAAAAAGGAAAGCGGCCATTTTGTAAAATCCGGATACATCGTGAAAGAAGAACCAGAGAAAAGTGACCGCAATAAACGCAAACCACAAAAGATACGGGACGATAAAATACTCTATAAAAGGAATATAGTCATCGACCGCTGCGTGAATCACGTGAAAATCGGAATTTGCTGTTACGTGTTGCTCAAGATAGTAAAACCAGGGTAAATAAAGAAAAATATACAAAAATACCCAGGCATGTTTATATCGGTAAATCAAAGCTTTGCATTTACTTCTTGAAAACATTCGGATTTCTCCTTTTAACGAAAATGATGAAAGTAAGTGAACCGGATTAATCCAGATTCAATGTTGTCTCAGCTATATTACTGTTTGAACCGAAAGTTTCATAAAGCTGAAGAGTCACATCGGACTGATCAAGAAGAATAAAGGAGGTGCACACACGCACGCTGTCGCCCTGGCTGACTTCTGCGCTTTCATTTTCTGACAGTGGTTCATCCGAGACAATCGTAGGATCCAGAGTGGTATCATCCTGCAGTGCCTTGAAAGTAACGGCAACAGATGGAACCAGGGTTTCGGAACCTTTATTTGTAATTGTGTAATAAACCATAAGAGCCTGTTCGCCCTCATAATCTGTTCCGATATCAGATTTTTCAAATGAGACGGTAAAATCATCCGTGGTCAGACGTAGATTTTTACCGGAACTTGCCGAACTCTGCGGAACCACATACTGAGCCGCATAGTAGGCACCGGCTGCAACCGCAACTGCAACGATGAAAACAAGTACCCGGAGGGCAACATGGATCTCTTTGGCACAGCCAAGTGCAAAGAGCAGAAATGCTCCAAACAAAGCAGACACAAAGAGCAGAATCTGTACAGTCATGACAGAACCCGGGATAAAGAATCCTCCTACGGCTCCTCCAAGATAAAAAATACAAGGTACAATAAATGCCGGCACGCTGTTCCTGCGGTGAGTAATTAATACCACAAGACCACCGATCAAGAAGCAGACTGCAAGTACCATACCGGCAATTCCTGTCAGTCCCGGCGTATGTATAAAGGTAGTAAAGATACCTGAATCATAAGCCTGGTAAGCAAGAAAAGCGGCGCATAGGATCGATACAATTCCAATCAGAACACGGAAACCACCGAAAACCGGAATTACATCATCAGCTTCCGAGTCATCAGAAGTTTCGTCTTTTATATTCAGCATGGCCTCATAATTGGCCTTCATTTCTTTTTCACGCTCATTCCTTACCGCTTCCGGAGGGATGTTGGAATAGGTCTGTCCTTCCGGTTCTGCCGTTTCTGTTTCAGAAGATTCTTCCTGAACAGATTCTTCCTGAATAGATTCTTCCGAAACAGTTTCTTCTTCAGGTTCTTCCGGAGATGTTTCTGTTTGATCGGCTTCTGCCTGAACCGGCTCTTCCGGAACAGTTTCTTCTGGAGTCATGCTTGTCTGAGCTTCTTCTGCCTGAATTTCTTCTGTCTGGTTAGTTTCTGTCTGAGTTGTTTCATCTGGCTCTTCCGGCTTTACCGGTGCAGGTTTTTTCCTGCGGACAGGTCTGGCAGACTGAAACCGGTCCAGAGTTTCCTGGCTGAATTTCTTTTTGCAGGAATCACATAAAAAATAGCCAGGAGTTTTTTTGCTTTCCCGCAGTTCATTACCACATTTCGGACATTTCATAGCGTTTCTCCCCTTTTCATTTGTATGTCCATCATCTGATGACAGTCACTATATTATACCATCAGTAAATCTTAGTATACCACAATTCTGTGAAAAGAGATTGAATATTTTATAAATATTTTAAGATACGATCACTTTTAAAGGACAGGCCTCGATAGAAGCTGTAAAACATCGTTGTAAAAAAACAGGTTCGCCGTCTGTATGTACGGGAAGGGCACTGGCTGTATGGATGGAAACTTTTTTGCAGCGGAATAAATGGACACCGTGAAATTTTGTATGTTTCCCGAAAAGCGCGAATGGAAGAGTAAGAAGAAGAGCCGGAGCCTTCAGGCCGGATACGACCAGAACATCAAGTTGTCCGTCGTCCGGCCGGGCATCAGGACAAAAATAAAATCCGCCGCCTTCACAAGGGTGGTTCATCACTGCAGCAAACCATCCTTTTGGAAAGGACACCTCTTTTTCATCATCAAGGACGATATGGAAAGGGCAGGTGGATGTAAGTAAAAGCCGGTGAAGCGCAATGACGGCATAGGTAAATTTCCCGAGATGAATCCGGTTCAGTATCCGCTTCCACTTTGAAACAACCGCTTCGTGGCAGATTGCGGCATCGAAACCTATGCCGGCACTGACTGCAAAACGCCGGTGTTTCCCTTCGTATGACATGGTTCCAACGTCCATGTGTACGGTCCGTCCTGGATTCAGGATAATTTCCAGAGCGCGCAGAGGATCATTTGGGATACCAAAGCTGCGGGCAAAATCGTTGCTGGAGCCGGTTGGGATATAACCGAGTGTAACCCGCTCCGGAAAGCAGATCCCGTTAATGACTTCATTCAAAGTGCCGTCTCCGCCGAGAACCACAAGAACACGGGAAGATCCGTCGGAGGTAAGCTTCCGGACATATGTGGTGGCTTGCCTTTGATATTTTGTGAAAAAGGCGGTATAACAGATTTGGCGCTGTTCTAGCTGAGCCTCAACGGTGTGCCAGATTGTGAGTCCTTTTCCAGAGCGGGAGTGCGGATTGATGATAAAAGTGTACATAATTCCTCCTGAAATTTTCTGAAATAAAAACCGCCTTCGGAGAATGGCAGAAACAGCCGGATCTCCGAAGGCAGAAATAAAATCAGTGCATATTATCTGTCAGAACGAGGCATCGCCCATGCCTGATGATCAGTATGTAACAGCTGGTGGGCACGGTGAGACAGCGGCTGTCCCATAAAGTCCGCATACAGCTTCTGTACATCAGGATTTTCGTGGGAAAAACGAAGTGGTGCATTCTTGTCCAGGAAGTAGAGGCTCTGTCCTCTTTCGTAGGCAAGTTCTTCGCCATCGTGGATGATCTGTCCGCCTCCGCCTACACAGCCGCCAGGGCATGCCATGACTTCCACGAAATCATAATGGACTTCTCCGTGTTCGATCTGCTGCAGCAGACGTCTTGTATTTCCAAGTCCGCTTACAACAGCAGCTTTCACAACGGCATCGCCAATCTGGATTTCTGCTGATTTCACGCCTTTTCCGTCATTGCGTACAGCCTTAAATGCGTCCGGATCCGCATTTCTTCCGGTTACAAGATAGTAAGCGGAACGAAGAGCAGCTTCCATAACACCGCCTGTTACACCAAAGATAACGCCGGCGCCTGTATATTCTTTCATCAGTCTGTCAAATTCCCGATTCTCAAGAGAATGCGGCGGAATGTGGGCAGAACGGATCATGCGCGTCAGCTCACGTGTGGTCAGAACCACATCGGTATCATGACCGGCGTATTCTTCATAGAAAAGCTCCATATTGCGCTCTCCTTTTTTCGCGACGCAAGGCATGATGGAAATTGTAAAAATACGATCCGGACTTACATTGATGGAATCTGCAAAGTAAGTCTTCATCACTGCGCCAAACATCTGCTGAGGAGATTTGGCTGTGGAAAGCTGAGGCACCAGATGCGGGAACTGGGATTTGATGAAACGGATCCATCCAGGACAGCAGGATGTAAACATCGGACGTAATTTCGTCTCTCCTTTAGTAAAACGTTCCAGAAATTCATTTCCCTCTTCCATGATCGTAAGATCGGCGGAGAAGCTGGTGTCAAACACATAGTCAACTCCGATCTTGTGAAGAGCATCAGCGATTTTGTTGACTGTAGCATCTTCACGTGAAAGACCAAGAGCCTCGCCCCATGCAGTACGGACAGCCGGAGCGATCTGTGCTACTGTGATTGTGTTTTTATCTGCAATTGCATCCCAGACTTTTTCTGTATCGTCGCGCTCGCGCAGAGCACCAACCGGACAATGAGTAATACACTGTCCGCAGAGGGAACAGTCTGCTTCTTCAATCTTACGGCCGCCTGATACATTGACTGTAGAGCGGGAGCCGGTTCCTTCCAGATCCCAGATGTGCAGGCTCTGAACCTTGTCACAGATCTGGATACAGCGCATACATTTGATACATTTTGCGGAATCCCGGATCAGCGGGAAATCCTTGTTCCATGGCTGGCGTTCGATACGCTCGCCGAATGGAAGCTCCAGAATATTCAGGTCGTTGGCAATCTTCTGAAGAGAACAGTTGCCGCTGCGGACACAGGTCGCGCATTTGCAGTCATGCTGGGAAAGAATGAGCTGCACGGTATTACGGCGGTCCGCACGTACCTTCGGGCTGTTTGTATAAAGAACCATGCCTTCCTGAACAGTGTTGTTACAGGAGGTGATCAGGCGGTCCTTACCTTCCATTTCTACTACGCAGACACGGCAGGCAGCGATTTCGTTGATATCTTTCAGATAACAGAGTTTCGGAATGATGATTCCGTTTTGAGCTGCCGCATCCATAATCGTGGTACCTTCCGGTACACAGATTTCTTTATTGTCGATTTTAAGATTTACCATACTTTCTCGCGGCCTCCTTTAAATATTCCAAAACCAAAGTGGTCGCAGCGCAGGCAGCGGTTTGCCTCCTGCTGTGCTTCCTGACAGGTCATGCATTGTTCTACACCGTCAAAGTCGTGGATACGCTCACAGGCTTCCCGCTCAGGAAGCTCAACACGTCCGCACGGTACACGGTCATCCAGATTCGGCTCCGGAATCTCGACATCACAAGTGATTTCGTGATGGTATCCCAGATATTCATCAATATTTGCGGCAACAACCTTTGCGGCCGCGATCGCGCGGATTACGGTAGCAGGACCGGTAGCGCAGTCTCCGCCGGCAAAAACTCCAGGAAGATTGCTGAATCCGCCGAATTTTTCAGCCATGATTTTTCCTCTTTCTACAGGAAGCCCGGCTTTTTCAAAATGTTCTGTTTCAATGTTCTGCCCAATGGCAACGATCAGGGTTGTACATGGAACAAACTCATCCGGAAGTCCGGACGGTTTGACACTTGCGCGTCCTCCTTTGATCTGGCTGATCATCTGCGGTGTCACATAGATACCGCGGATATGTCCGTTTTCATCCGTCTCGATGCGGGAAGGAGCGCGTAATGTGCGGATTTCCACGCCTTCTGCAATGGCACCTTCAATTTCGGCCGGAAGCGCAGTCATGTCTGCGGTACGGCGGCGGTACAGGATGCTGACTTTTTTCGCACCAAGTCTGACAGCAGAACGAACAGCGTCCATGGACACATTTCCGCCTCCGACAATGGCAACTTCCTGTCCGGTAAGATCCGGGTTAATACCTTTTCCTACATCACGGAGGAAACGGACTGCGGACATTACGCCCTCGGCGTCCTCGCCTTCGATGCCGAGTTTTTTATCTGTGCTGGCTCCGATAGTGATCAGGACTGCATCGTAGGAAGCGCGCAGTTCCTGTACGGTGATGTCCTGCCCGATACGGAGACCGTATTTTACTTCGACGCCGGTATCAAGAATTGCCTGAATGTCTTCGTTGAGACGGTCTTTCGGAAGACGGTAGTTTGGAATACCATAACGGAGCATACCGCCAAGTTCCGGAAGCATCTCATATACAGTTACCTGATGTCCCATAAGCTGCAGATAGTATGCGGCACTTAATCCTCCAGGGCCGCCTCCGATGACTGCGACAGTCTTTCCGGTGGAAGGAGCACATTCCGGCGGAGGTACCTTTCCGGCATAGTCCGCAGCCATCCGCTTCAAACCGCGAATATTGACAGCATCATCGACCATATTACGGCGGCATCTTGCCTCACACGGATGTTCGCAGATAAATCCGCACGTGGTCGGGAACGGATTGTCTTTCCGGATCAGCCGGATAGCATCGGCGTAGCGTCCTTCGCGTACGAGAGCGATATAGCCCGGGATGTCAACGTGGGCAGGACAAAGTGCAACACATGGAACAGGCTGGTTGTAGGTACATGTACAACGTCCGTTCCGGATATGCTCTTCATAGTCTTCACGATAACCGATCAAGCCTTTATAAACCATATTGGCAGCTTCATATCCGATGGCACAGTCCGCGGTCTCCATAATTGAACGGGCGGTACGCTCCATCAGGTCAAGGGTTTCCATTGTAGCCTTTCCATTCAGAACATCTGTGATCAGATGTTTCAACTGTAAAAGACCAATACGGCATGGTACACATTTGCCGCATGTCTGAGCATGGCACAGTTCGAGGAACGCCCTCGAGATATCTACAGGGCAGAGTCCCGGCGGGCTTGCTTCAATCCGCCGCTCTAAATCTTTGTATAATCCCTCAACGACCAGCTGCGCTTTGCTCGGGGTAGGGAGTTCTAGTCTGCTCATATCTTTTCACCTCACAATTTCATTTTACGAATCACGTATACTTCTATTTTACAACATGTCAGAAAAATACACAATAGAAGTTTAAAAATAGTATGTGTCAAGTAATCGTTGGCACTTTTTCTTCTTTTTTTGATATCAGTTTATTTCTTTTATTTTCAGACAATTCAGTTCGGACTTTATCTGATCATTTTATGTTTCTTTTTAACAGAATGCTCTT